>JAFWJE010000010.1 GCA_017511685.1 Candidatus Saccharimonadota bacterium
CCTAGTATAACACGAATTGCGAGCTTTTGAAACCCTTTCGGGCATTAAATTTCTTCATGGTTTAATTGCTTTATAAGTATTACCTCCACTTTGAAAGGGAGCATTTCAAAGGCTTAGCAATCCATCTAACCGGCGGGCCCCAATTGTGTGAGGTGGGTTACGCTCCGGGGTCTCCCCGGTATAAAATAGAGAAGCGTTAGAGGGCCAAAAAGGACTCAGGTGATGCCCACCCTTACCTGAGTCCTTTTTTGTTAAAATCTGCCATCTTGGCGTTTTTCTGACCTCGCTCTATCAATAATAGCGCTTCGGTCAGAGAAAACACCAATCTGACAGATTTTACCTAAAAAAGTATGGTATGTTATAATGTGTGATATGGCAAAAAATTTAGTAATAGTAGAGAGCCCGGCAAAAGCACACACGATCGAGAAATATCTCGGATCGGATTTTAAAGTACTAGCGAGCGTGGGGCATATCAGAAAAGACACCAAAGTAGACAAATCTACTTTTGATGTGACTTACGAAATAGACCCGGGGCACAAAACTATTATTTCTGAACTCAAACGCGAGGCCAAAAAGGCCGACAAAATCTGGCTCGCGACCGATGAAGACCGCGAAGGTGAGTCGATTTCTTGGCATCTATGTGAAGTGTTGAAGCTACCAAAAAACACCGCCAGAATTACATTTCACGAGATTACAAAGCCAGCACTAGATGAAGCAATCAAAAACCCCCGTGTCGTAGATATGGATATGGTGTCTTCGCAACAGGCGAGGCAAACGCTAGATATGCTGGTGGGATATGATTTGTCGGACATTGTGCGAAAAAAAGTGCCGGGAGCGATTTCGGCGGGGCGCGTGCAATCGCCAGCTCTAAGGTTAATTGTAGAGCGAGAAAAAGACATCGAGAAATTTGATTCGAAGTTTAGTTTCAAAATTTTTGGAGAATTTGCTTCTGAGGGGGTCCTGTCAGATGATTCTCGCTCGGGGGCGCGTCGCTCGCGCCCGTCGCCACGGGGCTCGCGCGCTACCTCTCGCGCTGCCGCGCTCCGAACCCCCCTTCGCCAAGAATCATCTGCCACCCCTTCACATACATTTTCAGCTTCTTATGACGGCAAAGCTCCAGAAGATGAAAAATCTGCTTCAGATTTGCTCGAATCTTTGTCTCGCTCTGATTTCGTAGTGACAGATATCGAAGAAGTGGAGGGGACTAAGGCGAATCCGATGCCGTTTACGACGGCAGCTTTACAAATCGAAGCGAATGCGAAGCTGGGATTTTCGTCGCGCACAACAATGAGCGCAGCTCAAGGACTATATCAGGCTGGTCTGATTACATATCACCGAACCGATTCACTTAATCTGTCAAAACAAGCCATCGGGGCGATTTCTAGCTATATAAAAGGTGCTTATGGTGAAAAATACCTGAAAGTGCGAACATTTAAAACCAAAGATGCTTCTGCGCAAGAAGCACACGAAGCGATTCGCCCCACCGATGTAAGTCGCATCAGTGCAGGGAAGAATGACTACGAAAAAAAGCTTTACAAATTAATTTGGAGTAGAACGGTTGCTACACAGATGGCGAACGCCAAAGTCGCCAAAACTACTATTAGGCTTTCGCATGATTTTGTTGCAAAAGGCGAAGTGGTGGTATTTGATGGTTTTCTTAAGGTGTATGGTAATAGTAAGGACATCGCATTGCCAAAGTTGGCCAAGGGTGACCATTTAGATTGCCTGGAGCTGACAGCAAAGCAAACCTATGCAAAACCACCGGCAAGATACACCGAGGGTTCGCTGGTGAAAAAACTTGAGGAACTAGGAATCGGGCGGCCGTCTACTTATGCTTCCATCATGACCGCAATTCAGGCGAGAAAGTATGTCGAAAAGGGCGAATCCGAGGGAGAAGAACGCGAAGTAGTAGAACTCAGGGCTCAGAATGGAAAGGTTACGCGCTCTATTGTTAAGGAGAAATATGGAGCAAACAAAGGTAAGTTAATTCCGACACCGATCGGCGAACTAGTTTCTGGGTTTTTGACGGACAATTTCAAAAACATCGTGGATTATAAGTTTACGGCAAATATCGAAAAGGATTTGGACCTCGTCGCTGACGCGAAATTGGAGCGCGTAAAGATGCTGAAGGATTTTTATGGACCATTTCGCGATACTGTACTGGCGGCGCAGGGAATCGAACGTTACAACAATGCGCGCCTGCTAGGGCACCACCCAGAAAATGGCAAGCCGATTTATGCGAAAGTAGGGAAAAATGGTGGGTTCATCCAGCTGGGAGACAATGAGAAAGAGGTAGGAGAAAAACCGCAATTTGCGCCTTTACCAAAGCGAAAGTCGGTCAAGATGGTGACTTTGGAGCAGGCCTTGAAGCAACTGGCGCTGCCAAGTTTGCCGCGGTTACTCGGCAAAGCACCGGATGGCTCTGAGCTAATCGCGGCGAGCGGGCCGTTTGGACCATATCTCAAAGGTGGCAAATATAATATTCCGATGAAAGATTATGACCCATACACCGTGACCCTAGAGGAAGCTTTGCCTCTGTATCATAAAAAGATTGATTCGATGATTGCCGACTGGGGCGAGATTCAGATTATTAATGGCGCGTATGGGCCGTACGTCAAGGGGCCAGGGCGGCGCAATAACGTGAAGATTCCAAAAGATATGGACCCTAAGAAGATTACCGAGGCCGAAGCACGCGAAATGCTAGAAAACAAGCCCAAAACCAAGGCAAAATCTGGCACCAAATCCAAAACTCGCCGCGGTAAACGCGGAGCCAAGAAGAAAACCAAAAAAGCTTAGAGCGTGAATAAATGCCGTTTTCTTGGTTCATTCACGGTACTATGATATAATAGAGTCATGAGTGAAATTGTTTTTGATAGAATTAGAAAACTAGGCGAAGCTTATCAGTCCCTTGCCAAAAAATATCCGCAGGCGGCAAGAGAGATAACTTTTGCGGAAATACCGGAACAAGTATTTAACTCTAATGCGATAGAAAATTCTACTTTGACTCTCAAGGATACAGAGGATATTTTGATTCGTGGGCAGATTATGCGCGATGCAGAGATTAGGGAGGTTTATGAGGCAAAAAACCTAGGCAGAGCCCTCGAATTGCTATCTGAAAATCCTAATCAGAATTTGACCATAGAGCTAATCTTGGCTCTACACAAAGTACTGCTCTCTGGCATTAACGATGGTTTTGCCGGAAGATTTCGCTGTGGCAATGAGTGGGTGCGCGTAGGTACGCACATAGGGGCAAACCCGGATTTCGTAAACGATTTAGTCTATAAACTAGTAGAGAATTACAATAAGCCGGACGAGCGTGAATTGATTAGTAAAATCGCATATTTTCACAATGAATTCGAATACATTCATCCGTTTTGCGATGGAAATGGGCGAATTGGGAGAGTTTTGATCAATCAGCAGCTAATGAAAGAAGGATTGCCGCCTATTATGATTCCAGCAAAGAATAAATTCCAAGATTATTATCCAGCGCTAGACGCGTATGACAAAAAGAATGATTTGGCGCCCCTGGAGGAATATTTGGCAGTGCTTCTTCTAGAGTCTCTACATAAATATATTGCGATTATGAATGGAGTGAAGACTATGCCGCTGGTAGATTGGGCGAAGAAGAACGGGGTATCGCCGGCTTCGGCTCTAAACAAAGCCAAGCGCCAGACCATCCCAGCTTTCCGCCAACGCGGGCAATGGAGGCTGGCGGAGGAGTTTGTGGATGGGGAAGGGGTGGAGATTTAGGGTCGAGGACAACGGGGATTAAAAGTAAGCTGGCTCCGCTACCTACATTTAAGGGGATAACACGTACTAACTCCCCACCAAGCAACGGACACTAAATCCGTAATTCTTAGTGCCGCTGTTGGACGGGTTCAAGTACGTAGAGTATAGGTTCAGGTTGTAAGAGGCGCCGTTATTGCTCGCCGACCTACTCCAATAGTAGCCGCTCGAGCCGCGATTGCTCGCGGACGAACCATCGAAGCGGCCGGAGTAAAGGAAATTGTTCGGAAAGCTTCTAAAGCGATTACTCATAATGTCACCGGTACCGGTGCCTGATTGGTTTTCCCCACTTCCATCATAACTTCTAGAAAGGGTACCGAAATCTTTAGTAGTAGTACCGCTGGTTGGCAAAGTCCAGTTAGTGGGACAGATAGAAGTGCCAGCAGATTCAGAGCCAGATGTACCAGTAGCTGAACTATAGTAAGTAGTATTTGCCATAGCAGTAGCCCAAGTGTAGTAGTTGCCGTAACTGTACCAGCTGTAGTAGGTACTGCTACCCGTACCATTGTAACTAGCAGTGAGGCTGGTTTTAGTGTTATTGTTATTATAGCGCGGGAATCTGTAACCTGGGTAGCTACCCGTAATGTTAGTGCTGTTATATAAGTTGTTTGGAGTGGCGGTGGTAGAATCCGTAAAGTTAGCATTTTCTGAGCTATCTAGGCCCGTGAAGACTCCACCATAGTTTTGAGAGAGGCTCTGGTTAGTGACTGACGAATCATATTGATTGTTTCCCACTGTATTCTCCGCTTCTAGTCTTAGGTTTTCAGTCATCCAGCATTTACCGTCAGCTAGTCTGGCTATAGTGTAGACATTATTATCACGTTGGTCTTTTAGGGCTATCACGCTTCCGGCTGGGGCGGTGATTTTGCCGGTAGTGGAATCATAAGTAGCTTGAGTCATATTCTGGCAATCCGCAAGTTCAAATGTTTGCATGGTTTTATTAGAATCTGCTTCTAGCCAAATGGCGTATAAGGGAATAGTCTTAGTGCCACTGATTTCCTGGCCATATTTATCATAGGCTGGAGCGCTAATGGTTTCATTAGGGCCGTAGATAAGGTCAGTACCACCAACTGTAGCAGTAGAGCTAGGTGACCAACCAACGAAGCCGTAGTTTGTCTTCCAGTAGTTGGGCGCGTAGAGGTTTACGGTACTGCCTTCATTAATATTAGTATGCTTTAATTCTGTACCACTACTAACCATGCTACCACCTGTAGAGCTATTACCATTGTAGACAATGGTATATCTCGGACCCCATTTGGCGTAGAGGGTGATGGAATCGCCTGGAGTGATGGTAGTAGGTGTGGTATAAGTAGCACCATTAGTGTAGACTGCTTCATTATTTACTCTACTTTCTTCGGTCATCCAGCCGATGAAGTAATTGCCGGATGGAGCGGTGAAGCTGTTGCTTTTCAAAGCTTTGGAAGTGTTTTCTGGAATGAGCTGGGGAGTCATGGTGCCGGTGCCACCATTGCTATTGAAATTGATGGTGAGAGCTGGGGACCACTGAGCGTACAGAGTAATAGTGGAGCCGGGAGCAAGGTTTAGGGTTGCAATTGAGGCACTAGCGGCGATAGATGTGCCAGTACCATCAGCCTTAGTATTCCAACCATTGAAGGCCCAGCCAGTCCTAGTGAAGCCGTTTGCTTGGGTATTGGCGGAGTTTATTTCTACGTTTTCTTGGGAAGCGGTGGTACCGGTGACTGGGTACTCGGTGGTTCCATTGCCGTCGTAGTTAATGGTGACAGTGCCGTTAGAGGCGATACAACGGATGTTCTTTTCATAGTATTTATCGCCACCGTAAGTAGTGCCACTAGAAGAGTTAACGGAAATAGAAGAAGCATTGGCTCTAGATCCATAGGCATAAGTTCCAGCCGTCTTTGATGTCCAGAAATGACTGTAACTGGTTTGGTAAAAGGTGGCACCATTAGTGAAGCCACCATTCGTGAGAAAGCTACTCGGAGCGGATGTGGTTGTGTTAGAGGAAGTATAGGCAGCTTTGGTTTGAAGATTAGTATATTGGTCATTGGTCGGTAAGTCCCAGTTTTTTGGGCAAACAGAACTAGTCACTATTACATCAGCAGCGGTATAGGCAGCAGTACTAGCAATAGCGGCTGGCCAGGAATAGTAAGTGCCGTTGTTGTTATTGTCGCTGGTATTGGTGACACGGATTCTAGCAGCGGTAGTGGTGGTGCTAGAAGTGGTGGTACTGACAGGTAAAGTGAAGGTAGTGTTTTCTGCTAAGTCTGTATCGTCTGATGTTAATGTGATTGTGCCGTCACTATTTGGACCTTCAGTACCGGTTCTACCAAGGTTTAAGTTCTTAGTCATCCAACAGTTGTTATCTGGGAGTTTTGAGATAGTATACTGTTCTGGTTGCTCTGGGTTCTCTCCAGTTGTGACTTTACCACGATAATCCAGAAGCGTAGCGGCAGGAGCATTAGCTGCGGTGGTGACGGGTGAATTATAACAAGCAGCCGGAGACATATCTTGCATTTCGTTATGGTCTATAGTCTTTTCGGTGCCTACTGGAGTACTGGTGGTAAGATCGGCTAGTGTGGCTTGTTTCCATTGGGCATATAGTGTAATAGTACTACCTACATTAGCTAAGTCTTCTACTGATTCCTTGTCTTTATACCAATCGCCTGTACCATCGGCCTCGGTATTCCAACCCCAAAAAGTCCAGAGTTTGTCTGCATCTCCGGTAATAGTATTATTGTCTGCATCTGTATAGCTAGCTCCAGTAGGCGCAGTAAGAGTATCTGCTGAAGTGAGTTTGGTAGCTATACCTTCCTGGATACCTTGGTTAGCTACTACACCAGTACCACCATTAGCATTAAAAGAAACTATATATTCAGTGCAAGTTGCGTCCATAGTGAGATAATAAACAATCGCTCCACTATCTGCCATTTGGTATGAACCAGGAGTGACAGAATCTGCTA
>JAFWJE010000011.1 GCA_017511685.1 Candidatus Saccharimonadota bacterium
AGTACCTATCCATAGAGATTTTTTATTAGTAGTTGCTAATAATAGATAGTTATTACCCCCCCCCCAGTGCTTTCCTGATTAATCTCATACTATGAATTTTACACAAGTTGGTGGAAAAGCGCAAGGGTTTTTGTGGAAAATATGTTGTAATTTTTACAACAGTCTGTTAGACGTTTTTGACTTTGACCATGGCGGGGCGGAGGATGGAGCCGTTGTAAAGATAGCCGGCGCGAAGCTCCTCGGCGATGACCTGCTTGTCGCCAGCGCCACCTTCCATCATGACAGCGTCGTGGAACTCTGGGTTAAAATCTGTGCCGGGAGTGGCGGCGATTTTGGCAAGGCCGAGGCTGGTGGTGGTTTTTTCTAAATTTTTGGCAAGCGGAGCTAAGTCTGGCGTGGCGGCGATGGCGCGGTCTAAATCATCTAACAGTGGCAGGAACTTTCTGACGGTTTCCTCGGCGGCATAAGCGGCGGCCTGAGATTTTTGCGCGTCCATTTGCTTGCGGTAATTCTCAAAATCGGCGCGGGTGCGCTGTAAATCGTTGGTCAGCTCGGTGATTTTTTGCGTCAATAATGTGTCCGATGTGGCGGACTTGTCTGCAGGTTTTTTGGTTTTGTTAATCATTATAATACCTCCTCTAACATATTGCCGGCGCGACGAACAAGCGACATTACGCGGCTGTAATTTTGGCGGGTAGGGCCAAGCACGCCAATGTAACTATTGTCTGAATACGGCGAACGGAACTTGCTGATAATCAGCGAGACGCCGGAGGTCTTGCCGATAGGGTTCTCATTGCCAATGAAAATATTGAGCGGCTCGCCGGGGGCGGCCTCTTTTAGCCACGGCTCCAAATTGTCTAAGAGCTTAGCAACGGACTGGACGCGGGCATTATCCATAAACTCTGGCTGGGCAAACAGCCGCGAGACACCGGCGAGGTAAAGCTGGTCGCCAATGGTGGCAAGACCTAAGTTGCCAGTGAGCTCCACGAGGCTATCAACAGCACCGCGGATGGCAAAATCGGCGCGTTCCTGAGAGTGAATGCGGAGTTCCAAAGCACGGAAATTGCGGCCGGAAGTCTTGTCTTCTAGGAGCCTGGCTGGGTGGAACTCGCGGCCAGCGTGGCTGGTGGTGGCAGTGGTGTCCGTAGTATTGTCAGGAGTTTCTGGGGTTTCTGTCAGAGCATTAACATAAAGACGGTAGCCGGCGTCCGTAGGGATGCGGCCAGCGGAAGTGTGCGGCTGGGTGATAAGGCCGGCTTCCTCTAACTTGCTCATCTCCGCACGGATGGTGGCACTGGAAACGTCAAAAAGTTTGGCTAAAGTAACGGAGCCAACTGGCGTGGCAACTTCAGCATATTCCTCAATGATGGCGAATAAAATTTCTCTTTGGCGCTTAGTGATGTTCATACTCTATATTATAGGCAATTAGCAGACTAATGTCAAGAGTGCTAGTTTTTACCTACGGCGCGGGCGGGTGGCGGCGGAATTGATGCTAGCGTGATTTAAATCGTGCTATAATATATTATATGAATATGGACGAACAGTTGAATACAATTCGCGAATGGCTAGGGACTGGTTCTATTGATATTTTTGGGTTACCGATGAGTGGCAAGGATACAGTGGGGATACGGCTGGCCGAAGCACTTGGTGCTAGGTTTTTATCGTCTGGGATGATTATCCGGGCGATGGAGCAAGAAACTAACCAGCATTTTACAGATGGTGGCGATTTGGCACCAACGGACATTTTTTATGAATGGGTGCTTCCCTACTTTGCGCGGGAAGATTTAGCAAGTTCGGCGTTGATATTATCATCCGTCGGCCGGTGGAGCGGCGAGGAAGACCAAGTGATGGAAGCAGCGCGGGCGGCCGGACATGAGATTAAGGCGGCAGTGCTCCTGAATGTTTCTGAAGCTGATGTGCAGCTGAGGCATGAAACAGTGCTAGAAGCTGGCGCGCGTGAGAGCGGCCAAGAAACCACGCGGCGTGAGGATGACAAGACGCGGGAAGTTTTTGAAAAACGCATCCGCGAGTTTAACGAAAAAACTATTCCGGTGATCAAACATTATCAGCAGCTAGATTTGTTAGTACAAGTACGGGCGGATATGGACCGCGATGCGGTATTCGCCGAGCTAGTGAATCAACTTTATAATTTTGCGGTGCGGAAAAGCCGCTAGTTATCGTCGCGTTTGAGCATAACGGTGAAGGCCTCGGATGGGATGTCGATTTTGCCGAAACGTTTCATGCGGGCTTTGCCACGCTTTTGCTTTTCTAGGAGCTTGGCTTTGCGGTCACGGTCGCCGGTGTGGATTTTGACGGTGACATCTTTTCTGTAGGCGCCGATGGTTTCCCTAGCGATAATGCGGGCGCCGATGGCAGCCTGGATGGCGACTTCGTAGTTTTGGCGCGGGATGACTTGCTTTAACTTTTTGGTGATTTCGCGACCCAAAGCGTCGGCCTCGGAACGGTGGCACATACAAGCGAGCGCGTCGATTTTTTGGCCGCCGACTAGAAAGTTAACGCGCACTAAATCCTCGGCGCGGTAATCGGCTAATTCGTAATTAAAACTGGCGTAGCCGGAAGTGGTGGATTTTAATTGGTCGTAAAAATCGGTGAGGAGGTTAGCCATTGGCGCTTCAAAGTCAATAACGGCGCGGTCTTCAATGTAGCTGAGATTGGTCTGGTGTCCGCGTTTTTCTACGATGAGATTTAGCACGCCACCAATCATGTTTTTAGGAACAATGATTTCGCCTCTCACCCACGGCTCGCGGATTTCTGCAACCTCGGACATATCGGGCAAATCGGCGGCGGATTTGATTTCGATTTCCTCGCCGGTGGCGAGTTTGACTTCATAATTAGTAGAAGGGTTGGTGACGACGAGATCTAAATTATACTCGCGCTCTAGGCGCTCTTTGATAATATCCATGTGGAGGAGGCCCAAGAAACCAATGCGAAGGCCAAAGCCTAAAACTGGCGAATTTTCTGGCTCGTACTGGAGGGCGGAGTCGGAAAGGGAGAGTTTTTCGATGGCTTCTTTTAAGGTTTTATAATCTTCGTTGGATACTGGGAAAAAGCCGGCATAGACAAATGGGAGAACATTTTTATAGCCGGGAAGCGGCGTGCTGGCGGGCTGCTTTTTTAATGTAACAGTATCGCCAACTTTAGCCTCACGCGTGGTTTTTAAGTTAGTGACGATGTAGCCGATTTCGCCTTCTTTTAGCTCGGTTTTTGGCGACATAGTCGGCTTTAAAATGCCGACTTCTAGAGCAAGCCCGGCGGTGTCTGCTGCCATCATTTTAATCTCGGCGTTCTTTGGCAAGTGGCCGTCCATGATGCGGACGTATAGAACTACACCGCGATAGTCGTCAAAATAGCTGTCAAAGATTAGCGCGCGCAGAGGATTAGAACGCAAAGTCGCTCCTCGTTCACTCGGAGGACTTTGCGTTTTAGCCCTTGGAGCAGGAGCTTTGTCGACGATGGCGTCTAGGACCTTTTCGACGTTTTGACCGGTCTTGGCGGAAACGCCAATAATATCCTCGCGCGGGCAACCTAAGAGATTAACAATTTGGTCTTTGACTTTTTCAACGTCAGCGGCGGGGAGGTCGATTTTATTAATGACGGGGATGATATAGAGGTCTTGTTCCAAAGCAAGGTAGACATTAGCAAGGGTCTGGGCTTGAATACCCTGCGTGGCGTCCACAACTAAAATAGCGGTTTCAACAGCTTGGAGACTGCGGGAAACTTCATAAGAAAAATCAACGTGACCGGGAGTGTCGATGAGATTAAGCTCGTAACCTTTATAATTCATTTGAACTGGCGTGAGTTTAATGGTAATGCCCTTTTCGCGTTCTAGCTCCATACTATCTAGGAGCTGGGCTTTCATTTCACGTTTTTCAACGGTGTCGGTCAATTCCATCATGCGGTCGGCAAGAGTGGACTTGCCGTGGTCGATATGGGCGATAATACAAAAATTACGGATTTTATCGGTGTTCATATGATATAATTATACAATATGAGTAAGGTTTTGGCAATTTCTGGCGGGGTGGACTCGATGCTGATGATGCAAATTTTGCCGGAGTTTGAAGACTGTGTGGTGGCGCATTTTAACCACGGGACGCGGCCGTCGGCAGATGCGGATGAGGCTTTTGTGCGCGCATGGGCTGAGCAGCTGGGGTTGCCATTTTACTGCGGGCGAGCGGAGCTGGGCGAAAATGTGTCCGAGGCGGTGGCGCGCGAAAAACGCTATGCATTTTTGAATGACGTGACGGAACAAGTGGGCGGCGGCTTGGTAACGGCGCATCATTTGAACGATTTGGCGGAAACGGTGGCGATTAATTTTCTGCGCGGGACTGGATGGCGCGGGCTGGCGCCGTTTTCTAATGAGCGGGTGCTGAGGTTTTATATTGATAGTGGCAGAAGTAAAAAGGATGTGCTTAGACTGGCGGCGGAGCGGGGCGTGGTGTTTCGGCAAGACCCGACTAATACGCAAGATAATTATTTAAGGAACCGCGTGCGCGAGAAAACTGCAGAGCTTTCTGAGACTTGTTTAGCGGAAATCCATCAACTTTATGTAGCTCAAAATAAACTGCGGGGGGAAATTGACGGATTGGTACAGGCGGTGATTGAAGGACTGGAAACGGTGGGTGATGGCGACGGCAAAAAATATTGGCGGAAATGGTTTTTTGACGGAGGGCCGCTTGGCGGAGCAAAAAACGAAGTGGTAGCTTTAGAAATTTTGCGAGCAGGCTTAATGCGGGCCGGTGTGTCAGCAACGCGTCCACAAATACTGGATTTTCTGACGGCGGTTCGGACTTATGCGCCGTCTAAGAAATTTAATCTGCCGGGCGGCAAAATGGTCACGCTCTACAAAGATTATTTTGTGCTATAATGAAATTATGTTAATCAACTCGGAAAGTTTTAACCGATTTCCAATCTTGAGCGTCCATATGGGCGGACGAATTGCCGAAGTGACTGGCGTGATAATTGACCCAGATAAATTGAAGGTGGCGGCTTTTTATGTGGATGGGCCAGAAGTGGGCCGGGAGGCTGGCAATATACTACAGTCAAAAGACATCCGCGAATATTCCAGTATCGGTATGATTGTAGACTCCAGCGATGAGTTTATAAACGAGGACGACGTAGTAGCACTTCAAAAAATTATCGAGATTGGCTTTTCTCTAGAAGGAAAAACGGTAGAAACTCGGAAGGGCACGCGGCTGGGGCGTGTTACAGGATACACCGTAGACAGTGAAGGTTTTATAATACAACAGCTAGTGGTGCGGCGGCCGCTCCTAAAATCTTTTGTGGACCCAGAGCTTTTAATTTCGCGCTCTGAAATAGTAAAAGTGACTGACGATAAAGTAGTGGTGCGCGACGAAGAGTCTAAAATTCGTAAAAAAGCCATGACGGAAGATTTTGTGCCAAACTTCGTTAATCCGTTTCGAGAACCAAAGCTTTCGACAGCTGATACGAAAAGCCTTGACGAGTAAGGTAGGCGATGAGCTTGTCGTCATCGGCGTATTGCCGACGTTTTTTGGCGATGATTTTTTTAATTTCTGTTTCGTCAGTGCGACTGGTGGAGGTGAGGACGGTTTCAATGATTTCTAGACTAATACCTTTTTGCTGAAGTTCTTTTTTAAGACGCATGGCACTAATTCCCTTTTTGACGAAACGATTTTCCACATAGAAAGTCGCGAATTTTTCATCATCTAGGTAAGATTTTGCCGTCAGAGTTTCTAGGATTTTTTCGGTGTCTTCTTTTTCGGCGTGCTTTTTAAATAAATAATCTCTAGTTTCTTTGACGGAGCGCGGTCGCATCAAAATCCATTCCAAGGTCCTTTGATATAACTTGCCATAAGTAGAAGCCTTGTGGTACTTTTTTAAATCTTGTTCTGTGATTTTTTGGCCGACTTTTATTTTGAAATCTACAAGCTGACTTAAGTCTAAGGAAAAATCGTATTTACCGTTAACGAAAATGTTGACACGATTTTCGTTTTTGACTGCTTGCTTAATATTGGTGATTTGAAAATCGTGGATGTCGCCTGATGCTACTTGGGATGCCGCGATAGGCTGGTTGGAGGCGACGGCTTCTTCTAAATCGCTTTTTAGACTAACAATATCCATGGAGGCGCAGCCAACCTTTTAATGCTTCAAAATATAAGGTGTCTTTTGCGACGTGCTCTTTACAGTAGTTTTTGAGGAATGTTGGCGTATCCTTATACGGGACCCATTTTACAGCAGAAACTTCTTTGTCATTAAAATTGAAGTCGTCAGCTAAGTCGGAATAATCGTAGATGAAAGTCCAACAATGCCGGCGAGCGTTCTGCGCAATGGAAAAAGCATAGTATAGGCGCTCGTCTTTTACTTTGAGACCAATTTCTTCTTCCGCTTCACGGTGAGCGGCTTGTAAAATAGTTTCACCATAATCGACGTGGCCGCCGGCAGATAAATCCCACTTACCAGCATTATCTACATGAGGACTGCGCTCTTGCCATAAGAGCATTAGACCTTGCTCGGTTTTTTTGACGACAATGACGATAACGATGCCGATGATGCTATCTTCATCATCTTTGGGATTGCCACTAATAACTGGGCGGCCACCGTTTTTGAGTGGCTCGCCTAGTTGATTATATTCTTGCCAGAATTCGCTATGCGGCATTTTGTGTCCTTTATTTAGATTTTACAACTGGCTCGGCGTCTTTTGGCAGAGCTTTTTCTCTAACTTGCTTTTCGATCTCGGACATTAATTTCTGATTTTCTCTGAAGAGCTTTTTGACGGCTTCACGACCTTGACCTAAAGTCTCGCCTTTGTATTTGATAAAGGCGCCGGATTTTTCCAAGATGCCGTATTCTACGCCGAGGTCCAGAATATCGCCAGTTTTACTGATGCCTTCATTATACATGATGTCAAACTCGGCAGTGCGGAATGGCGCGGCGATTTTGTTTTTAACAACTTTAATCTTGGTGCGGTTGCCGTTGATATTGTCGCCTTCTTTGATCTGGCCGATGCGACGGATGTCGATGCGGACGGAGGCGTAGAATTTGAGCGCATTACCACCGGTAGTGGTCTCTGGGTTGCCAAACATGACGCCGATTTTCATGCGGATTTGGTTGATGAAAATAACGGTAGCCTTGGACTTGCTGATGATGCCGGTGAGCTTACGCATAGCTTGACTCATAAGACGGGCTTGAAGGCCCATCTGGGCGTCACCCATGTCGCCGTCGATTTCGGCCTGAGGAACGAGAGCAGCGACAGAATCAACCACGATGAGGTCAACTGCGCCGGAGCGAACTAAAGTTTCACAAATTTCAAGAGCTTGTTCGCCGTTATCTGGTTGAGAAATGAGCAAATCGCCAGTATTTACGCCGATTTTGCGAGCATAAGCCGGATCCAAAGCATGCTCAGCGTCAATGAATGCCGCTTGCCCGCCTTGTTTTTGAATCTCAGCAATAGCATGAAGAGCCAAGGTGGTCTTGCCGGATGACTCTGGGCCGTAAATCTCAATGATGCGGCCTTTTGGATAACCGCCACCTAAGGCCAAATCTAATGCTAGTGAACCAGAAGGAAGTAACTCGACATCGATTTTCTGAGTATCGCCTAATTTCATAATGGAACCGTCACCGAATTGTTTAGTGATTTGGTCAATTGCTAATTTGAGAGCCTGACTTTTGCCGTCATTTTTAGTAGCGACGGCTGGCTCGTCGGATTTTTTTGCCATATAAAACTCCTTTACTTATGATTTCTGCTACAAAATATTACCTAAATACATTATAGCACCTTGAGAGCTCCTTGGGCAAAATCGTGTGAGGATTTCGGCCTAGTGCTTACGCAAAAGGCGAAGCTTAATTTCATAGTAGCAAAGATCAAGGTGGGGTGCAAGCATAAGCAGGAGATTTTGATTTTTGGCGACGGACGATGAGGGCGATAAATGGCACAACGATGAGTGGCGCATAAAGCAGAAAAACTAGCGGATTGTATGGATCTGTAGCGATGAGAAAAACTTTAGTGGAGGCGAAAAAATTGGCGACGGACATTTGATAATCTAAGAGGAGTAAATCTAATTTGGAAATAATGGTAGCAAGCGGTGTGAGATTAGTGGCGGCGGCGAGGCCGGTGAGTAGCGTCAGCCCCATAATAATAGAAACCGTGGGAAGGATGAGGAGATTGGCAATAATGGAGATAAGCGAGATTTGACCAAAAAAGAATAATAAAAGTGGTGAGCAAGTGAGTGTGGAGGCAGCGGAAGTAAGTAAGGTGCTGGCTAAAAGCCCCGGCCGTTTGTCTTTGCCGTAGAAAAATCTGGCAAGGGCGGGGGCGACAACAAGGATGCCGGTAAACGCGGCAAAGGACAGGAGCCAAGCAGGGTCCGTGAGATAATTTGGATTGTAAATTAAAGTGGCGGCGGCCACAATAACGATGAGGCGGACCGGCCGGACGTCACGACCAAAATACCAAGCTAGAAGTGTTAGAAAAGTCACCAGCCCAGCGCGGAGCATACTGGCGGAAAGGCCGGTGATGCTGATAAAGCCGATAGCAAGAAGGGCGGAAAGCAAGAGCGCCGCAAAACGCGAGAGGTGCTTGCCTAACTTTTTGGCGAGGCCGGTGAGGATGCCGAGGTGCGTGCCGGAGGCAACGATGATATGCGTGAGGCCGACCGTCCTTAAGGCGTCTTGGAGGTTTTGGCTGACACCGGATTTTTGGCCGAGCAGATAGCCGATGGCGAGACCGGACTGTGGCTCCGGCAAGTAATTTCTGATGTGCTCCGCGAAAAAATCGCGGAAGGCCAAGAAAGGATCTGGCGGATCCTGACGCTTAATTTCTTTGGTGGTAGAGCGATAGATAGCGGCGGCATAATTACCAAAACCGTTTTGCAATTCCCCTTCAACAGTGATAATGTCGGTGCGCTTTAGGTCTTTATCAGCTGTTTGAGCAAAAATCTGGATGCCATCCGGAAGCGTATCGGCCGCCAGTGCGACGTGGCTAAGCGTTAAATTATACTTGCCGTCGCCGGAACTACTTTCGGCGGGGTCTTTTATAATGGTACCGGTAAGTGTGATGGTCTGGCCGAATAATTCTAGAGGAAAAATATCGCTAGAATTTTGCCCGTTTCTAGTGATTGCTATAAAGATGTTGGCGATAATGACACTGATGGCAAGCAATAAAAAAGCCCAAGAGGGGTGTGGTAAATGATGGTGTTTTTTGGCGCACTTTTTGGCAAGGGATGGGCGGCGCGCCCGTACTGGCATATATATTATATATACCTATTGGTATCATAAGGCAAGCATAGGTATTTTAATCGCCGTGAAAGGTACGATGTACTTAATCACTGCTGCGGTAGAATAAGATGTCAATGTAGGCGGAAATGATGCCAACCAGCACGAGCGGACCTTCAATGTTGGCGATAAAGGTGGCAATTTGGCCAGAAAGCGTGTCAAATGGGAGATATTTCGCAAGCGGAGCGGCTAGGAGCGCCGTCATAATGGCGGCAAAGATTGCCGCCTCGGCGATGCGCAAAATGCCGCCAAGCCCGCCACGGCGTGAACGCAAATACATCAGTAGAGGAAAAACCGTAATGAGCGCTAAATAAAGAATTGTCTTAATGAGATCTGGCGGAACGTTTTGGATGTTCTGATGGAGCCAATCGGCAAATTGGACGCCAAACATATTATAAACGGAAAGTCCAGCGATCATGGCCAAATGAGCTGGTCCAGCATGATGCTTTAGCAAGAAAAAGATAAGGAATAAGATAACTAGAGTGGCGATAACTACCATAAGCTAATTATATCACTAAGCGCCGATTTTGTCTTTGGCGTTTTTACGAGTAGCGTTGTGCTCAATATATTCGATGATTTTTTCGGCGACATTTCTGCCGGTGATTTTTTCAATACCAAAACCTGGAGAGGCGTTAACTTCTAGGATAAGTGGACCACGGTTGGAACGCATCAAATCGACACCAGCGATATGAAGGCCCATGGCTTTGGCGGCGCTGATGGCGAGTTTTTTCTCCTCATCGGTGAGTTTGATGCTAGTTCCCTCGCCGCCTTTGTGAAGGTTCGAACGGAAATCATCATCTAGCGACTGGCGCTTCATGCTGGCGACCACGCGGGAGCCGACGACGAAGGCACGAATGTCGCTGCCGGCCGATTCTTCAATGTATTCTTGGAGTAAAATGTTGGTACCGTCCTCGTTGTAAAGATAGAAAGCTTGAAGAGCGGATTTAGCAGCTTTTTTAGTATCAGCTAAGACGACGCCGTTGCCATGAGTGCCAGTAGCTAACTTAATGATGACCGGCAGACCAATTTGGTCGATAAGGTCGTCGATATCAGCAGAGTTTCTGGAAACGAGAGTTTTTGGCGTATCAACGCCAGCCTTAGTTAAAATCTGGGCAGAACGCAATTTGTCACGAGCGCGAGTAATAGCGATAGAACTGGAAGCCGTCCAAACGCCTTGCATTTCAAACTGACGGACAATAGCGCAACCGTAGCGAGTCATGTTGTTGGAAATGCGCGGCAAAATCGCATCATAACCTTCGATTTTTTTACCATGGTAATAGACGTCTGGGTGTTTTTCATCCAAAGAAAGATAGCAGTTTTTATATTTAATAACCTTAACTTCATGGCCTTTTTTCTCAGCTTCTTCGACAAGACGCTGTGTGGAATAATTGGCGTTGCCGTTTGATAGAATTGCGATTTTCATTTTAACTTTCTCCTTTCTTTACGTATTTTTGATGAAATTCGTGGGGGTTTTCTTTGAAACTTTTGAGGTCGATTTTCTGCTTAGGTTTTATCTCATATTCAACGTCTGGCAATGATACGTCTACGAGAAATTTGCCGCTGAGTGTGCGTTTGCCGATTAAAATCGGAAAACTATTTCTGCTCCTGTCGGCGAGTGAGAATAGTACTCTAATTTTACGGCCAGCAATTTTGACTGGAAAATGAACGCGATAACGGATTTCTTCCTGACCCATAGCGGAACGCACTGCAATAACTTTATAATCAGTACGTTTGTAAACTTTGCCGGTATAGAGCGGGCTACTTTTACCAAAAAGGCAAAATGACAAAACGCCGTCTTGACCGATAGTGATATTGCTAGCCCATATTGCAGAAGCTCCAGCACCAGTGTCAATCTTGGCTGGAACACCATCAATATCGTCAACTGAAATGATGGCGGACGGTCCAATGACTGGTAGATTTTGCTTGTCGCTCTTGTTCATAGGAAAAAATCCAATCTTTAATTGGTATGGTTACATTGTATCATATACCTGTTGATAAGTCAAGATGGTAATGGTAAATCCAGTTGCTCTAGATACTCAAGCCATTTCATAACGCAGAGACTAGAACTCTCATCGCCAGTAGGGTAATAAAGGGACGGGGTGCTATTGACTTCTAGTACATAGTCCCCAAGAAAATCTATACCAATAATGGGAAGCTGGAAAGCTCTAGCGATTTTTTCGGCAATGGCGCGTTTTGCGGAGTCAAAATTGGCGGAGACGTCTTCGACTGTGCCGCCACGACCAATGTTGCACATGCCCACGACTTGAACTTTTTCGTCAGCTGCTGGGACGTAGTCCTTTTTGTAATGTTTCTCAATGTAGTCTTTAGACATTTCTTTGTCGATGAAGGCGAGATTTGATTGGTATGGAGCGGTGCGGATAGTGGAATTTTCAAGGTCGATTAGCTCTGAGACCGTATGCTCACCATCGCCAGTAACACGGGCTGGGATGCGAGCGAGGGCGACGACAAAATGATAGTCAATACAAATGACACGGAGTTCTGGGGTGTCATTCGCCAATTGTTGCTGGGCTAAAATAGCAGATCCTGGATTTCTGGAACGAACGTCGCCGACGATAGCGGCTGCTTTTTCGGCATCGGTAATACCGACAAAAACATCATTACCATGACCACCATCGGATGGCTTGATAACAATACTGCCATGTTGCTTTAAGAGCCTAGCGATTTCATCGGACTGATTTTCTGACGTGAGCACAACAGTGTCTGGCTGGGGAATGCCGAGATCTTTGAAAATATAAAACGAGGCAAGTTTGTCATCGGCTAAAATACCAGAAAAGTAGGATGTACCGGGAGCGGCTCCAGACAAAAATCTGAGTTTTTTACCATCTGGACGAGTAGCAAAAATGTAAGATTCTTTGCCACGGATTAATGATGCGGATTGCCAACCGCGACTTTTGGCGATTTTCTGAAATGACTTTAGAGTCATCGGAAGTTTGTCGGGGCTTATTTCAAATAGATTTTCCATACATATATTATACCACCTACAAAGCGCCGCCTACAATGCGGTCCTCGACAAAACCGGTGGAAAGATTGACAACGACGAGATCGACGCCGTTGGCGGCACGCTCAATGCGGTGCGTGGCCCAGCCTGATGTGTTTCTGACAACTAATGACATTTTACCTCGCTTTCTATTGAATATAATTTTAGCGCGGCAAAAATGAAAAGTAAATTGCTTATGCGGGACTTTTTGAAAATTATTCGGCGGATTCGGCTGGGCCCTCTGCTGGAGCGGCCGGAATGCCGAGGGATTCATCAGAAAGTGGAGTCTCGGAAAACGGCGAATGGAGATCGTCGATGATTTCGATAGCTTCTTCAAAGTGCAAAATATAATCGTCGAGGACGCCATCTGTAAGCGTGCCGGAAGATGGAAAGCTATAGGTAGTTTCTGGCTTAGTGGTAACTTCTTCCTCATCCGGTAAAAAGCCGGGACGAGAACGGTCTAGGTAAATATCGCCAGATTTGTGATAAATGATGAGACTGACGACTGTAGTGACGATGGCGATGACGATGGAGATAATACCAAGTATAAAAAGATTGTGGTCGCCGCGATGAGCCTCAGCTGGTTTTTCTGCTGGTTTTTCTGCTGGCTTTTCGTCACTCATTTTTATCTCCTCCTAGACTACTTTTTAGGCGGCGCACGGCGGTAAGATGTTCAGAAAAAAGGTTGCGAATATTAGTAGTGGTAGATGAAAGTTCTGCGCGCTTTTGCCTGGTCTCTACTAATTTGTTGTAAAATTCATCGGGATGGTTGTAACAGTCAATACTAAGAAGCTCCTCTAGACTCTGGCTGTAAGTGGTGTATTCCGCAACGAAACGTTGGCGAGTAGTGATGATGTTGGAGTGGATAGTGGTGAGATTAGCGTTAGGTTGGCCGGCGTTAATTAGACGTAAATCTAGCGGTGTGATGTAATTGACAAGCAAGCCTTCATAGGCGGAGCCTAGGTAAGAACGGGTGCGAGCGTCAGTCTTCTGGAGCTGTTTTAGAGATTGTTTAGTGGTGGCACAATTTTGTTCAATGGCACCGCGCTGGTCATCGGAAAGAGCAGTGACTTTTTCGGAAAAAAGTGGGCTAGCCGCCGCTGATAAAATGGCTGTTAAAAAAATCATCGTAATAAAAACTGAGCGACCAAAATATGTGTGATTTTTCACCATATATATATTATAGCATGTTAGAAGTTAATTTTGGATTTTAGCCAGGATTCTAGTGCGGCGCTATCATTGTAGTATTTGGCATCTTCGTCCGAGTCGGCGCGGAGATAATATTTGACTTTACCTTTTTCAACGACGACGATAGATGGGAAATATTTGACATAGCTGGCTAAGTCGGTATCTTTGGCTTCGGGCCAGAGAATGCGGTAGTAAGTAAACTTTTCCGGTAAGTCTTTCATCATATCGCGCATTTTAGCGGTGGTAGTGCAGCCAGCATTATCAACCATGACGACAAAAGATTTTTTGTCTTTTAACATAGTTTCGTAATCGGTCTTACTAATATCGATGACTTCGGTGTTGCCATAATACTGCGGGTCCAAAGTGACTGGTAAATTATTGGTCCAAAAAATAGCGAGAAGCACCGACGATACAATAATCAAAGTTATGGCGCAACTAACAATGACTAAATAAAGTCTTTTAGATTTTTTCGTGGTTCTTTTTTGGTTCATTTTTTAGTTAAGTTATTAAAATTAATGTTGTGGTATGGAACTTTCCAAAACGAGTAGGTGCCGTCGTCGTTTTTAACTTTGACGTTGTGAGCACCATTGTAGAACCAGTAACCACCAACGACGTAGATTTTGTCTTTGTCCCAACCATTTTTAATCAGAAGGTCTTTAGTCATGCCAGCATAGCCGCCACCACCGCACATTAAGAAAATATACTTGTCTTTTGGAAAAATATCGCTGAGGATTGTTTCGGACTCTTGGTAGTTGGCGGTGTAGGTGCCGTCGTCGTTTTTGGTGAATAAAGTTTCACCGGTATAGCCCTCGCCGACGGCTGCTGGCAGGCCCTTAACGGAGGCGAGATACGGATACGGAACGATCTCAAAACCATCAACAAAACCGGAGAGATACCTATCTCCACCAATGGATTCATAGGCGGCTGGGTCTTCTAGCATACGCATATCGTAATAAACACTATCACTACGGCCGAGGTACTGGTCAATATTCCCTTCGTTGATGTTCTTATCGATGCCGAGTTCGCCGCGTTGACCTTCGGAAAGCTCTGGAGCGGGGAGAGGCTTCAGCTGACTACTTTCGGAACGAGCAATAATACTACTTACAATCATCACTACACAAAGGACGATGGCGACAATTACGATGAGAATATCACTAGATTTAAAACCAGATTTAGTTTCAGGCTTAATGCTAGGTTTTGTTGTTTTTGCTGGATTCGCTGACGTCATAAATCGTTCTCCTAATATGTTGGGTATATTATAGCATAAAAAAGCCGCTCCATGGCGGTATGATGGTCAGGGTGATCGGACTTGAACCGACGACCTCAGCGTCCCGAACGCTGCGCGCTACCAACTGCGCCACACCCTGAACTTTACCTAAATATTATACCAGAAAATTGGTATAATATCTATATGACAAGCGTAGGAAAATCGGCGGGTAGAAAACATCAAAAATCCGTAGTTTTTTGTACGTTGGTGCCGCTTTTATGCTGTTTTATTTATGCGTTTCTTTGTATGTCCAATCTACACAGCCCCGTTTCATCCAGCGAAGCCTACGCCGCCTATTTAGCACGCAACGGAGATTTTTTCACAAACGCCCACCCGCCATTTTATTATTTTGCGTTAAAAATTTGGTCTGGTATTTTTGGCTACACGGACATTTCCATGCGTTTTTTGTCCGTTTTTTTTGGTGCGCTTGCTATCATCTTTTTGTTCCATTTGCTAAAACGCAAACTAGATATAAAACTCGCCGCGTTGTTCATACTACTATTTTCAGTCGCCCCGGCCTTTGTTTATTGTGGCCAAAAAATCAGCGTATACACGTTATTTTTTCTCACCATCGTTCTGATGACCTATGCCTTGATGGTGGCTTTTGAGACTAGAAAAGTCAGATTTTATATTCTAGCCGTGCTACTTTTCATCCCGTGGGTGCCAGATATTTTTAATGTTCTCATGCGCGGAACCATCGGCTCCGCCAACACTACCGGCAACGTCCAAGAAATCGTCTATGACATCCATGCCCTTGCGGAAGAAGGCGAGCCAATCGTTGTGTCCGATGAACAACTTTATTACAGCGCCTTGTTTTACGATTCTGCTACTACTTACCAGACTGATGCCGCCAAGTTTTGGTACATCACTGACTACCAAAGCGAGGCTAGAACGCTTAGCGATTACCACTTGCCGACAGCGGTGTTGGATGGCTACCGCGTAGTGTCAGAGGTAAATAGCGATGATTATATCGCCTTTGAGCTAGAAAGAGAAAACTAAGATTAGTCCCTAGCCAGAAAATACAAACTGTGGTATAATTGGATTAGTTCGGGGCGTAGCACAGTTGGTAGCGCACGCGGTTTGGGACCGTGAGGTCGCAGGTTCGAGTCCTGTCGCCCCGACCATTGTGCTATAAATGTGCTTGGACGCGGAATAGTAGGCTCTAGCCTACTTTATTTTGTAGATAATAACTTCGTCGTTTTGGTGGTGGAACTTAGTATAGTCCAAATCATCTTTGACACCCTGCTCTATGGCCCATAGGCAGCGCGAAATAAAACTGTGCGTGATAAGTAAAATCGTCGGTTCATGATGTGGGAACTGTTTTTTAATATCGCTCAAAAAGTCTTGAACGCGCATGAGGCCAGAGCCAAAAGTCTCGGCACCCTCTAGCGTGCGTTTTTCTGTCAATGAATTCCAAAGCGGATTTTGCCAAAGCTCGTCTATGCTACAATCTTTAAGTCCGGCGAGATCGCGCTCGGCGAGGCGTTCGTCGATAATATATTGGTATTCTGGGACAATAATTTCGGCGGTTTCTATGGCGCGACGCATTGGAGAAACATAAACTGCGTCAAATTTAGTGTCGGCGATTTCAAGGTTGATTTTTTGAGCCTGGGCAATCCCCTTGCTGCTGAGACCCTCGTCGGAGCGACCAGAAACAATGCCCTTTAGATTACTGTCGGTCTCGCCGTGCCTTACGCAATAAATAATCACTGGGTATCTTTCTTAAGTTCATTTTCAGCATCTTTTCTAGCTTCTTTGATTTTTCTTAGACGGACAATATTGACGAACACGACCACCATAGTGACGATGACAAACCAGTAAAAACTAATGCTACGGTTTAGTAAGACGGCGCCGCCGAGCATGTCTTCGCCGAAAGCTAAACCATAAAGACTGAGGAAGGCAGCTTCACTGGCGCCAATAGCACCCGGAAGAGGCAAGCCGGAAGTGGCCATAAATAATACCGCCTGTAAGAAAAAGAGCTGGAGGAAACTGGTGCCACTTAGACCCAGCGCTTTATAAACGCAGAATGGGATAAAGAAATATACTACCATTTGGAGAAAAGTGCGACCAATGCAAAGCCAAAACTCTTTCTGGTGAGTCTTGATGTATTTGGCACTATTGGAATATTGTTCAAGGGAGGCGTTGATGGATTTTCGTTTTTCTTCAACTTTATCGCGTTTAAAAAACGCAAAGACATAAAGGAAAAAATCAACAAATTTTTTAGTAATCTTCTTGGAAAAGACACCAATTAAAAGCGCTGCTAAGGCAACACCATTAATAATGAGGCCGATGATGGTGAGCCAGATAATAGAAGACTCCATAATACTAAGAGAAACCAAAAGACCGATGATGCCGAGCATAAGTACGCTAATCTGGACGCCGCAAAGCTGGATAAGTAAAGCTAGCGTAGCATGTGCACCAGAAATTTTTTCTTTAGTCATGTAATAGATTTCTAGCGGCTGGCCGCCACTGGCGCCCGGTGTAACGGAGCAGAAAAAGAAGCCAATGAGGGTAAACTTATAGGCTTGCCAGAAGGTGATTTTTTCGCCAAATGATTTTAGAATACTGTAAATGTTCCAAGCCTCAATGGCAAAGTAGCCGAGCATCAGGGCTAGGCCCAACGTAACAAAACCAAACTTGGCGTTACTATAAACATCTAGCGCCTCGCCTAAGTCTTGGTCTTTAAATACTAGGAAAAAGGTGAGCCCGATGAGACCGACAAAAATCAGTATGTAGATAAAAATACGCTTGAAAGTCTTTTGAATATTGTCTGGCTGTTTCTTTTTATCAGGTTCCATGTATATATATTATAGCACAAGATTTAAGATATTAACGGTAGCATGGAAAAGACACAATGAATGTAGTTTGGTCTGAGCTTTCGCAGCGAATAGTCCAACCATTTTGCTCGCAGATAGTTTTAGCAATAGCTAAGCCCAGTCCAGAGCCTTCTTTAGTTTTATCTGCCTGGTAGAACCGATCAAATATTTTCTGGGTGTCATTTTTTGAGATTATGACGCCGTCGTTTGAAACAGTGATGCTATTTTTATCTAATATAACTAGCACTTGTTTGTCGCCGTATTTCGTGGCATTGTCTAGCAAAATGTCTAGGACCCTTAGGATGTCTTGTTTTGGCAATAACTGAGTAGCGGATTTAGTGTGGTCATTAAAGACAATATCACCGTTAGTGAACTTTAGCTTGAACGTTTGGATGCGTTTCTTAATTGCTGTGCTTAAATTGACTTTTTCGAGTGGCTCCTTGCTAGCACCACCAGCATCTATTTTAGCAAGTTGCAAAAGCTCTGAAACTAGTTTGTTGGCACTGGAAATTTCATTTTCTATATTATTTTTCCATTTTTCATTGCCTTTATTGACGTCGAGTGCTTCGACGTTGGCTTGGATGATGGCAAGTGGTGTTTTAAGTTCGTGCGAAGCATTGGCGATGAATAATTTCTGCTTATCGTAAGTATCCTTGACTGGTTTAATAATATTCTTTGACAAATACCACGTGACGAGAAATACAGCTATTTCAACTGACACACCAACCAAAAATAAGCTACTAAGTAAGCGCGCTGCACCTTCTCTGCGGTCAATATTGATATACTCTTTAATTTCTTGATTATCGTATTTTTTGACTATGTTCGAGGCGTCGATTTCCTGTTCATTAGCGGTAGCCATCGGAGTTTGGTGCGGTCTTGGTTCCGGGCGCATGGTAGATGAGAATAGCATGATGAAACTACCGGCCAAGACTAAAACGAACGTGGTTATAGCCATGGTGGCGATGATGATTCTGGTGCGAAGTTTTTTAAACATATTATTTACTCGTTAATTTATATCCTAGGTTACGAACGGTGATTATCTTAGTTTTGCTATGCAGCTCTTTTAACGTTTTGCGAATTCTTGATATGTATGACTCTACGTAATTATCCTCGCCAAGGCCGTCTTCACCCCAAACTTTGGCAAGCAAATGCTCTTTACTGATAAGCGCTTCTTTAGACTTCATTAGCTCGGCTATAATTTTGGCTTCTTTGGCAGTAAGTTGCTTGCCATTTAGCGTAGCGTTTCCCTCGTCCAATTTTAAATCGTCATAGGTAATGTGCGCAATATTGACCTCTTTCGGGCGACGAGTCAATGCCCTAATTCTGGCGGCTAGCTCTATAGTCTTAAATGGTTTGGCAAGGTAATCGTCTGCGCCTCGGTCCAGGTGACTAATTTTGGTTTCGACTTCCGACAGTGCAGAGAGCATGATAACTGGCGTAGCTATGTTTTTCTCGCGCATCCGTATTAAAATGTCGGTGCCGGAAAATTTAGGTAGCATAATGTCTAATACTATACAATCGTAAATGTTGCCTATAGCTTTATCTAGGCCGTCTTTGCCGTCGAATGACAAATCGACTTCAATGCCAGCTTTTTCTAAATTATGTTTGACAGCTTCGGCCAAGAATTGTTCATCTTCTACATATAATATTTTCATAAGTTCTCCTTTTAATTATATCATCGACTGGCCGATTGACGCATTGTCTTTTGGGTTTGTTGTGGCTGACCGTCTGGAGCATTTTGACTGCCTGGAACGCCTGAAGCACTGCCCATCATGCCTCCACCCATAAATTGGTTAGTAATTTCGGTGGTTTCTTTGCCATTAACAATCATCGTGCCACTAGTGTATTTAGCGGAGCCGTCATAATCAAATGGGGATTGAGCGGTGATGTTAAGCGTGCCACCATTAATATAAAGATCGCCGTTGCTATCAATGGCGTCAGTATCGCCTTGACCCATATTGATAGTAATGTCACCACCGTTAATTTCGATGGTGATGGCATAGTTGTCTGATTTGCGAGAAGCATTAATGCCATCATCGGATGCGGTGATGTTGAGTGTGCCGCCATTAATTTTGACATAGGTTGCCTCTAAGCCTTCACTGGCTATAATTGTATAGGTGCCGTTGTCGATTATTAATATTCCATCAGCATGGATTCCATCACCATTACTGGTGATTTTGGCAGAACCGGTGCCGGTCAAGGTTAAGTCACCATCGGATGAAATGGCACCAGCTGGGCTATCATCGGCACTACCCTCATCAGTGGATGAAATATCATTATCGCCAACCAGTTCTATAGTGACATTACTGCCTTCTCCGCATTTAATGGCAGCGCCGTCGGGGTTTTCAATAGTAACGCTGTTTAAAATAATTTTTACTTGTTCGGTAGTGTCAACCACGATTTTGCCATTTGTGGTCGCGCCTGTAAACGTATAAGTACCGCCGGCAGCGATTTTATTCTTGCCGTTTTGAAGCATGATACTACCATCAGCATTCTCGCCAGCGATGGCTGTTTCTTGAGGCGTAGTTTCTTGTTCATCAGCGTTATGGCGTGTCAATAAATACACACCGCCGATGGCGATACCGGCTGCTAAGATGCAGGCGCCAACGATTGCAATAATTTTCTTGGTGCGGAACTTGTCATTTTCGACGTTCACGACATCTGTGGTTTTTGTGGGCTCAACCATTTTATAATTCCTCCTCGATTAGCGGATGCGACAAAGCAACTTTGAGATTGCCATTCTTGACCCTAATTTTATCAATAAACTCTTTTTCGTTGACCTTTTTCTTAAGGCTGATACGATAGGTCAGCTCATACATACTACCCATATTGGTAGTTTTAGATTTTTCCAAAGTATGCGAGGCGGTATAATGCGCAAAAATGTCATCGAAAATGTCTGTATAGTCGATGTCCTCTGGGATAAGTACTACCAGTTTTTTGTCCTCGTGAGAAGTTTCACCAAAATTGATGAATTTAAGAAAGGCAATGATGGCGGAAACCGCAATAGTAAACAGTGCGGCGAAAGCAATATAGCCGACACCGACAGCAAGGCCTATAGCCATTGCAAAAAATACGCTAAGGATGCTCCGAGAATTGCCGGCGATGGAACGGAAACGGACGAGCGAGAAAACGCCAACAGTCGCAACTCCAGCGCCGAGATTACCATTGACCAACATGATGGCCATGGCTACCAACATTGGCAAAACTGCCAATGTAGTGATGAAGTTGCTGGAGCTTCTGGTGGTTTTTTGATGGGTGATGGCAACAACGATGCCGAGTGCCAAAGCAACGCCAAGACAAATGGCGAAACTGATCGGGGTTAAAGTGTCGCCGATAATACTATTAAACATTTTTTATAATTCCTTTCTGATAGATTACTTTTTGGGTGACGCGCCCGTATTTTGAAAATGAGGCGGGATAGATTTTAAACTTTGACAATGCTCGCACAAAGTAAAGTGGGTAGTGAGTTCCGGCTTTTACTTCCATAACGATTTCGCCGTTTTTGAAAAACTTGGTGCCGCTATCGCCAGCTTCTAGCCTTAAGTTGTCGTTGCGGCTCCTGATGTTTTCATCAAACGTAATGCGGAAGGTAGGGTCGGTCCTGTCGCAATAGGAAGTACGGTCGTAGGCTAAGAACATCGTCGGTTTCAAATGATAGCGGTTAAAACATTCGTCTAGCTCCTGCCTAATGATGTCGTTTTTGGCTTCTAACTTTCCGGTTTTCTCGTAGTTATAAAAATCGGAAAGTTTGATGGGGACACGCCGTTTGCTACCAATGCCGTTGACTTTTTTCTTGATTTCCAAGAAAACGGTGTCAGTAAGTTTTGGCACGCCGTAGCTTCTAATGCGAACTTTTTCTTTATAGGTCGGTTTTTCCAGAGAATGAATTGCGAGGTACCTGTTTTCGTCATCATAATATACACTACAATTTGTTCCTTTAAAATACCGATCCTTTTTGATATATGGCTCAACCAGCCATAATAGTTGTTGAACCTGTTCTTTAGAAACAAGATATTTAATCTCGGTTCTTTTAAATACTTTTTGGGCCATATGTAATCCTTTCTCAAAACCTTATTGATTTTGATGGTCTCATTATAGAATTGGAAGCTGAAATAAAACTGAAAATACTAGCTTTCTGGTTTTTTAGTTTTACTACTAGTCCTGCTTATGCTTGCGTTTTATTTTATGTTTGGTACAATGGGTGAATGCGTATCGGATTTAGACGTACGAAAAGAAATCACAGTAAGAGAGACCTAAAGAATAATAAATCGCATATATCTCATGCCGCTCCGTGGCAAGAGTTTATTGAAACGAAGATAGATTAATTTTCTGCTAATTTTGCGTCGATTTTTTCGCGGAGTAGCTTCAAAAACCCATCTTCGCCAGATATCTCCGACATGTCGATTCTTTCGCCATCAATATAGAATGACGGCGTGCCTGGAATATCTAGTGACTGACCTAGCCCCATATCGAAGTTAATCTTTTTCTTAACCTCGCTGCTGTTCATGTCGGATTTAAATTTTGCTACGTCGCCTGCTCCGTCTGATGCGGCGTTAAATAAATCTACGAACAAATCAGTCCGTGTATCCCCGGATGCGCTGGCCCAGACTGATTGGTTGGCGAATAGTAAATCAGCGTATTCTTTCCAATAGCCTTGTAAGCCAGCTGCTTCAGCGGCGCTAGCTGCCGCGGTACCGTTTTGATGGTATGATAGTAAGAAGTTGCGATAAACCACTGCTAGTTTACCATCGTATTCTTCTACGAGTTTGTTCACCCGCGGATTAGCCGTCGCACATCCAGAACACTGGTAGTCGGCATATTCAAACATCACTACTGGCGCATCGGCAGGGCCTTTGACATGGTCACCAATTCCGCCATTGTCTTCATTGGCTGGGATAATCGTGTCAATCAGCGCTACTTCACCGCCGGATGACTTGACGTATTTCTTAAAATCAATGCTATCAAATAGCTTCCAAAACACAGCGGCACTAATCGTACCAAGCACAATTACGCCCACCACAATCGCGGTGATAATCGCTCCCCAGTTTCTCTCTTTACGCATAGCTAAAATCCTCCAAAAATTAACAAATATGGTATAATATATATAATATCATACAATTTGGACAAAGACCATGAGTAATTTCATGAAAAAGTTTACAAAGTGGGTGGATCCAAAATTAGAAAAATATCGCGAACCTAAGCCGCCAGTAAAGCAACCTCCTTATGTTCCAAAAAATCTAGAGGATTTTATCGGCGTGATGCGACGTGCACCTAAGGATGTTTTGACGGGTAAAGACCGTGCTCTTATTGCTGCTTGTATGAGTTTTTCTGATCGCACAGTCAGAGAAATTATGATGCCACGTTCTGAAATTACTTTTGTTTACGAGCATGATTTTCTGGGACCTTTGATGCTGGATAGGCTTTACAAATCTGGCTCGTCACATTTTCCGGTTTTGTCCTCCGACGGCCACCAAGTACTTGGTCTCATCAGTACTGAAAAGCTGAATAGCCTGGAAATTAAAAACACCGATCGCGCCGCTCAATATATTGATAAAAAAGTCTATTATCTCCGGGCCGATTACACTTTGGAGCAAGCGATGGCTGCATTTCTTCGCACCAATTGTTTCTTTTTCATTGTCATTGACGAACGAGGTTTATTAGTCGGGCTTTTGACCTATAAGATGCTCGTTGCTAATCTTCTAGGTTATCTTCCACATGATGATTTCTACGACGATAGTAGTATCTCTGCCGTCATTAAACGCGCTAAGTCTTAACTAAAGTATGGTATAATATAAGGTATGCGAATTTTATCTACAGATGCTAAAAACTACTTAAAAAAATCCATTACCGTTTCTGGTTGGGTTAATTCTCGTCGCGACCATGGCGGTTTGATTTTTATTGATTTGAGAGATCACCAGGGTATTTTGCAGCTAGTCATCACTCCGGACACCAAAGATGCTTTTGGCTTAGCTGAGACTTTGCGCGATGAGTTTGTAATCACTGCTACAGGTACGATGCGTGAACGTGCGCCTGAGCTAAAGAACCCTAACATCGAGACTGGCGACGTTGAGCTGGTTGTAGAGAGTTTGACACTTCTGAATAAATCTGACCCGCTACCGGTCAACACGCACGATGATGGTCCGGAGTCCGGAGAAGATTTGCGTCTGAAATATCGCTACCTTGACCTCCGTCGTCCATCAATGCAGCATCTTTTAAAGCGCCGCTCCGATTTTTACCAGTATCTCCGCGCCTACATGACTCGCAATGATTTTACCGAAATCACCACGCCGATTCTGGCGAACTCCTCGCCGGAAGGTGCCCGCGATTTCTTAGTGCCGTCTCGCCTTCATCCTGGCAGATTCTACGCTCTTCCGCAGGCCCCGCAGCAGTTCAAGCAGCTTTTGATGGTTGGTGGCGTTCCGCGCTATTTCCAGATTGCTCCATGCTTCCGCGATGAGGACCCACGGGCTGATCGGCTTTATGGCGATTTTTACCAGCTGGATCTTGAGATGGCCTTTGTCGATGACGGCGAAACTATCCGGACTACTATGGAACCGCTGATTAAAAATCTCGTGACTGACTTTGCTGGCAAGACTTTGCAGCAAGAGACTATCCCGCGCATTACATTTGATGAAGCTATGAATACTTATGGTACCGACAAGCCAGATTTACGTTACGACATGAGACTAGTTGAACTTACCGACGCGCTGAAGGATACTGATTTTAAGGTGTTTAAGGCTCCTTGCGTGAAGGCTATTTGCGTGAAGGGCGGCGCCAGTTTATCGCGCTCCCAGATTGACAACTTTACCGATTTGGCTCGCAAAAATGGTGCTGGTGGTCTCGCCTACATTTTGTACGAAAACAATGAGGCTAAATCGCCAATTGCTAAGTTTTTGAAACCGTCCGAGCTGGATGCTATTAAGAAAGAAACTAAGGCGGAGGATGGCGATGCTGTATTCTTTGGCGCCGACACTAGGGAGAAAGTCAACAAGGTCCTAGGGGTGCTCCGTATTGCCTTTGCCGACCATTTTGGCCTAAAGGACGATTCTAAAGTCGCGCTGTGTTGGGTCGTGGACTTTCCGTTCTACGAATGGGACGAGAATAACAATAAATTGGACTTTTGCCACAACCCGTTTTCTATGCCGAAGGGTGGCCTAGAGGCGTTGAATGCCGCTAAGACCGATGCAGAAAAGTTGGCCATTTCTGCCGACCAATACGATATGGTGATGAACGGCTACGAAATTTGTTCTGGTGCTGTCCGCAACCACAGCCCAGAAATTATGTACAAAGCCTTTGAGATTTTAGGCTATGATAAGTCCGAAGTGGAAAAACGTTTTGGCGGTATGCTCACCGCATTTAAATTTGGTGCGCCTCCACATGCAGGTTGCGCTTTTGGCCTAGAGAGAATTTTCATGGTCTTGACGGATGCTAAAAATATCCGCGATATCGTGGCTTTTCCTAAGAATGGATCTGGCATTGATCTAATGATGGATTCTCCATCCATGGTAGACGACATCCAACTCGAAGAATCACATATCACCGTGATTGACGATGACACTGATTAGTGTATAATGATATTATGGTTTTATGGATTGCTATTATTCTGGGCCTAATACAAGGTTTGACGGAGTTTATTCCGGTTTCTTCGTCGGGGCATCTGGAGATTTTTCAGCAACTTTTAGGGTCGCGCCCGGAAGATTTTCACTATTTCTTAGAGCTAATTAATTTCGGAACACTACTGGCGCTTTTAATTTATTACCGCAAGCGGATTGCGAAAATTATTGGCGATGTGTTTGTGCGGAAAAATTATCGGCTGTTTGTCAATGTAGTGATTACTTGTATTCCGGCTGGAGTGGCTGGACTTTTACTGTCTGACTTTATTGAAGGAAATGGTTTTTTCTCTTCCCTTTATACCATCGCTATAGCGATGGGCGTGGTGGGGCTTTTGATGATTTTCTCAGATTTCCTACCAAAAAAATCTGAGCTTAAGGACGAAAACTCTTTGACGCCGGGGCGGGCGCTAGGTATTGGCTTAGCGCAAGTTTTGGCGTTGATACCGGGAGTATCACGCTCTGGTTCGACTATCTTGGCGGGTCGGGCCGTGGGTCTTAATGCCAAATCGGCAGCAGATTATTCATTCTTAGTGTCAATACCTTTAATGTTGGCGGTATGCGGCAAGACTTTATTATCGTCATCAACGCGTGCATATTTAGTTTCTAATATCGGCACGTTGGCAATAGCAAACTTAGTGGCATTTGTATCTGGCCTAGCCGCGATTTACTTTGTGATGAAGTACTTGAAAAAGTCCGAGTCACTTAAGGCGTTTGGTTTTTACCGCGTGATTGTGGCGCTGGTAGTATTAATTGTAATGTTGGTACAATAATAAATATCTCCAAGAAATTATAAATACCGCCACTTTGGCGCGGTATTTATAATTAGATTGTGGCTGGCGTAGCGGTATGCCTAGCCGAGGTTGGTGTGGACGGCGGTAACATCATCGAGATCATCAATGGCGTCAAGGAGTTTTTCGGCTTTTTCTAGATCTTCACCGTCAAGCTCAATAGTGGTAGTAGGAACATATTTTAGCTCAGCGGAAGTGACATTCATGCCGGCATCGACCAGGGCGGTGCGGATTTTCATTAAATCGGATGGAGCGGTGGTGATTTCCGTGCCATCATCTTCTTCGATAACGTCCTCAGCTCCAGCATCAAGAGCAATCATCATAGGATCGTCGCCTTTATCGGTAATGAAAATGACGCCTTTTCGTTCAAATTGGAACATAACACTGCCAGGGTCAGCCATACGACCGCCGTTTTTAGTAAGAGCATTCCTGACATCAGGCATAGTACGGTTTTTATTATCGGTAGCAACCTCAATGATGATGCCGATGCCGCCGGGACCATAGGCTTCATAAACCTCCTCCACTAAGGCCGCGGCTTCTTTAGATTGAACACGAGCAATAGCGCGCTCAATGTTGGCTTTTGGCATATTGGCAAGACGAGCTTTTTCTAGAACCATAGCAAGAGATGGGTTCATGGCAGGGTCGGTGCCACTCCTTGCGGCGATAGCGATTTGATTGCCTATTTTGGTGAACAAGGCGCCGCGTTTTGCATCAACGACGGCTTTTTGGCGCTTAGTGGTGGCCCATTTGCTATGTCCTGACATAATATTCTCCTGATAATACTTTGCTACATTATACCAGAAAATCTGTAATAAAACAAGAAAGCGAACCGTCTGTGGCCGGATTGTTTTGTATTATAGCACAGATGCGCCTGAAAGTCAATATGCTAATGCTTTTTGGCGGAAGCATGGTGGCGGAAAATGAGGTAGGCGGCGAGACCGACGATAAAGACGCCAACTGCGGCGAAAATGACGATGACGCTGGTGGTGAGAGAATCTTTAGAAATAGAAATCGCACCGAGACGAGAAAGACTAATAATGTTAGCGTCTGGGGCTTCGGAGAGAGCTCCAAGTGGCTGAGTATATTCACCGGATTCATCAGTGTCTGTAGCTGAATCTTGAGCAAGGCCAAGGCCTTTGGCTAGAGCGAGGTCTTCTTCGGCCGTAGAAGTAACAGTGCCTAGTGGATTATATTCTGTAGTGGTTGAACTGGTGGTGATACTAGTGTCGCCACTTTTAGTCTCAGTAACGTAAGCAACCACATCGTCGACTAGGCCATCGTCGGTAGTCATATCAACATTATAGCGGAAATAAATAGTATCAGTGTTAGAGCCGGCGGTGCCAACATAGAGATTATTTTCGAGCTTGGAGCCTTCATTACTATTGCTACTTGGCTCGGAAATATCAACCGGAGTCCAAGAATTAATATCATCTGGATTATAAGTATATTCTAGAGAATCAGAATCTAGCGGGATGAAGCCGTTGTTTTCATTGCCGTTAATATAAGAAGCAAGATGAGTGACAGAAAGTGATTCTGTCTCGGAATTGTTTTTAAGAGAAGTGACATATTCAACATAATCATCGTTAATGGTATGAGAGGAGACTTCGCTTTGGACTGAAGATTTTTCACTATAATTGTTCCAGGCCTCGGGAACACCGTTTTTATTGGCAAGGATATTGGCTTCGACTACAGAAGCAATATTAGTAATAGAAAAAGTCGTAACGCCAGCAACGGCGACGAAAACCACTAGCAAAATGGCGGTAAATATACCAGTAATCTTGCTAGCTTTTGATTTAGTAGCACTCATACTTATATTTTAAAGCTTTTTCTGTTTTTTAGCAATAGAGTTATCGAGTTTACCATTATCTTTTAAGTCTTTTCGCATATTTTCATGGATTTTATGGCGGTTTTTAGTGCGATATTCACGACTTAAAAGGTGCATAATGTTTTCCTGTTGCCAGTAAATGACGCCGAGAAGCGCAACCGTGACGGCAACGATGACGAATACGAGCGTGAGGTTGCCGTCAGATAACCCCATGCCGACGTAATTGTTGACAACGACGGCCGGAAGGCGGCCAAGGGCGAAAATGATGATGAGTTTTTTTAGCGGTACGTCGGTGAGGCCGGCGATGTAGCAGACAGCATCATCTGGCAATCCGGGGATGAGGAATATTAAGAAAAGCAGCGGGCCGGCGCGACGATTAGCGATAAAGTCTAGCTTATCAAGCTGGTCTTTTTTGATAACTTTCTCGACAAGGCGGCGACCAAACTTGCGTGAGAGCCAGAACACGCCGGTGGCACCGATGGTGGCACCGATGGTGGTATAGAGTATGCCCCACCAGCCGAATAGGAAACCGCCAATACCGCCAACGAGATTGCCAGGAATCGGAGCAACGACGGTCTGGAGGATTTGGAGCAAAATGAAAGCTAGCGGGCCAAAGACGCCGAGGCTGTTTACAAACTCTATCATCTGGTCACGATTATCAAAAAGGCTGGTAAGCGGGCCATGGGCGGCGATATCCCAAACAATGTAGCCGATTAGCACAGCGATGATGAAAAGCACAAGCGCAATTTCTAGCTTGGTTTTTAAGCTGAGATTTTTTAGAAACTTTCGCGGTTTGTCGGCTTTTATTTTTGACATACTATTACATATTATATGTGGCGTTATTTAGCATATTCAATGGCGCGGGTTTCTCTGATGACGTTGACCTTGATGACGCCAGGATAGCTCATGGTAGCCTCAATCTTATTAGCGATATCGCGAGCAAGTTTCAAGGCGGTGAGATCGTCAATCTGCTTTGGCTCGACAATCACACGGACTTCGCGACCAGCGGAAATAGCATAAGCCTTGTCGATGCCTGGGAAGGAGGTGGCGATGTTTTCAAGGTCGCGCATACGTTCAGCGAAGTTCTCGGCGGAAATGTTGCGTGCGCCCGGACGAGCAGCGGAGATAGCGTCGCAGATTTTGACAATGACGGCTTCTGGAGTGGTAGGCTCGATGTCGTCGTGGTGAGCAGCGATAGCATGAACGATTTCGTCAGACATACCGTATTTTTTGGCGAGCTCGGCGCCGATGTCGGCGTGCTTGCCTTCAATTTTGTGAGTAACGGCCTTGCCAATGTCGTGCATCAAAGTAGCAGTCTTGGCGATGCGTTTGTCGGCGCCAATTTCCTCGGCAATCATGCCAGCCATGTGGGCCATTTCGACGGAATGTAGTAAGACATTTTGGCCGTAGCTAGTACGGAACTTTAATTCACCTAAAAGATGAACTAGCTCACGCGGAATACCAACAAGACCAACTTCACGGACGGCGTCCTCACCGGCGCGAACGACTTCTTTTTCGATTTCCTTTTCACCCTTGGCGACGGCTTCTTCGATGCTGGAAGGATTGATGCGGCCGTCTTTCATCAAGCGCTCCAAAGCATAGCGAGCGACTTGGCGGCGGATAGGGTCAAAGCTAGAAAGAACCACCATGCCTGGGGTATCGTCAACCATAATATCAACACCAGTGGCGCGTTGGAGAGCCTGAATATTGCGGCCCTCTTTGCCGATAATGCGACCTTTCATTTCGTCGTCTGGGAGTTTAAGTGCAGTGATGGTGCGGTCAGCGGTGACCTCAGAACTCATGCGCTCCATAGCGGTGAGGAGGATAGCTTGTGCAGTCTCATCAACGTCGTGCTTGATTTCCTTTTGCTCTTTGGCGACTAAATTAGTGAGGTCTTGCTTAATGTCGTTTTCGGTCATTTTCATGAGCTTTTCTTTAGCGTCTTGCTTAGAGAGACCGGCGATTTTTTCCAGCTTTTCGTGTTGTTTGTCACGAATTTCACGGATTTCGCCCTTTAAGCCTTCAATTTCTTTTTCCTGCTTGGCGAGGCGCTCAGTCTTTTTCTCGATTTGGTCGAGCTTGCCGTCTAAGACAGTTTCACGCTCAGCAAGGCGGTTTTCGGTGCGCTTCCATTCTTTGCGACGTTCGTTTTCCTCTTCTTTGGACTGCTCGGCGATGTCAGCAGCTTCTTTTCTGGCTTTAGAAACGATGTCTGAAGCTTCGTTTTTGGCTTTTCTGACTAAATCATCGGCTTTGTTTTTGCCGCCTTTTTCATTCTTTTTGTTATATGCAAAAACCGAACCAGCACCGGCACCTAGGCCTAGCACTGCGGCTATTACAATTATGGCTATTTCCATAATATACCTTTCTGTTTTGCTAGTATTTTCCTGATACTAGCGGGTTAACATGATAATATAAATTAATAAATTTCCGTCTTTATTATAGCACAAAAGTGGCTTTATTCATAGTGGGAAATGTTGTTTGCAACCATGTTCTTGATGATCTGAACTGCGGTGTCTTCTAGGCCTTGTTCGGCGGCGTCTTGAGAGAAATGACCCTCAGGGGCATTGTAGAAATAGTTGTAATCGCCGTAGGAATAAATTGGCTGTCCGAAGGAAGCGCCGGTGTCTTTGTCGGAATCGCCTTCGTAACTCTGGACACGAGTGACGCAACCGAGACCTTTAGTGTTCTGATCAATGTCGGCAAAGGCTGGGAAGTATTTCATGCCGGTCTTGTATCCAGTAAAGCAGACTTGTGGGCGGTATTTAGCGTCTAGCGTATAGGAGACATCGGAGATGTCATCTGGGATTTTGAATCTAATTCCCCACTGATCTAAGTAAATATAACCGGTGACCGGGGTGTAGGCTGGGACGTTGTCTGGCGAATTAATGACGGCGCCGGTTTCTTCCTCAACTTTAGCAATGATAGCATTAGCATTTTTAAGGCTGTCTTGAGTAGACTTCAACGTGTTTGAAGTGCTAATGTTGGAAACTAGGCTCCAAATACCTAAAATAATGCCGATGAAAGCAAGCGCACCAAAGACGATAGAAAGTGTCATGTAGAGTTTAGCCTTCTGCTCTGGAGTCTGCGGAGCGACGGCTGGCTGTGGGGATTGTTGCATTGGGTTCATGTTAGGATTTTTGAGATTGTCAAAATGGGTAGGGGCAAGAATCGGACTTTCTAGTTTTACACCGGTATTGTTTAGGACTGGGTTAGACGAGAGCGGAGCTGTAGGAGCTGTAGGAGCTGCTGGTTGAGACGGCTGGCTGTTTGGGTCTTGGTCCATAGCTGGCGGAAGACCTGGGTTTGTAACCGATTGTTGCCCGACGACACTAGGAGCAGCTTGCTCGGCAGGATTGCCAGACGGAGGTACGGCGTCTGGACGACTACTTGGTTGCGGAGCGAAAGGGTTCATGTTATTATCCATTAAAATAAGTCCTTATTTACTGTATATATTATAGCACAATATATACATAAGCGTATATAATTTGCGTATTATTTTTTAGGTTTGCTGATATTAGCGGGACGGCCGTAGTCTGGGATAATGATTTGGTGACGGATGCCGTGGTGATCAGTTAGCGGAATGCCGAGCTGGTCAGCCAGAGTATTGACAATAGTGGCGCCAATTCTAAGCCCGGTAAAACTGCCTGGGCCAGACATAAACTCAATCTCTGTAATATCTTGCCAGGTTTTGTGATTTTCATCTAGTTTGGATTTGATAAATTGTAGGAGTTTTTCAGCCATATCGTGACCAAAAGTCGCTTGATATTCTTTGTCGTCTAGCTTTAAGATTGCAGTTTCAGTGGAAGTGTCAAGATAGAGCTTCATTTTACTCAGTCCCCTCCTCGATGGTGCGAGTACCATCGGAGTTAAACGTAATAGTGAAAATCAGATGGCTTGGAGGTAAAAGATTTTCGACTGATTTACCCCATTCAATGACGGTGATGGTGTTTTCATCATTGATGGATTCGGCCAAATCTTCGCTCATAAGTCCAGGATCTTTCAAGCGATAAAAATCATAGTGGGCGAGATAGCCGCCGTTCTTAGTAGTATAAGTTTTTTTGATAGTAAAGCTGGGCGAGGTGACCGGTTCTTCTACGCCGAGGCCTTCAGCGAGGCCTCTTGTAAAAGTGGTTTTACCGGCGCCGACGTCGCCTACAAGTTCAATAATTTTTGGCGCAGACAAATTTTGGCCGATTTCTCGACCAAAATCAATCAACTCAGCTTCAGTTTTTACAATCATCTTTTTAGTCTAAATGCTTGCGTTTTTCGCTGTGCTTGTGATTATTGTTGCGATTTAGTTTCGCGATACGTACTTTCTTGGACATACATATATATTATATCACACGGGAGACTTCGTCAAGAGTAGTGCGGCCTTCGAGGGCAGCGATAACACCTTTTTGCTCCAAGGTGAGCATACCGGATTTTTTAGCGGCTTTTTCAATAGCGTCAGTATTAACATCGGAGACATCGCCTCTGATGAATTTCTGGATTTCTTCAGTGACGACGAGTTGTTCCATAATGACATCGCGGCCTTTATAGCCAAATGGAATTTCCTCGGAGGCGACTGGTTTGTACAATGTAACATCGTCCAGATTGATGTTGTGGCTGGCTAAGACTTCCGGCGGAACGCCTTCAAAAACGCGGCGGATGTATTTCATAGTAGCTTCGTCTGGTTTATAGGCCTCCTTATTGTCAGCAAGTTTTCGGACGAGGCGCTGGGCGATAACGAGGCGGACGGAGCTGGAGAAAATCGGATTAGTGCCAATCATGTCAATCATGCGAGAGAAGGCGGCGGAAGTAGAATTAGCATGGAAAGAACTTAGGACGAGGTGACCAGTAATAGAAGCCTGAATGGCGGTACGGGCAGTGTCAGCATCACGAATCTCGCCAACCATCACAACGTCCGGATCTAGACGGAGGACGGAGCGGAGACCGTCAGCAAAACTACCACCTTCTGTAGTATTAATTGGAATCTGCGAGATACCAGTAATGCCATATTCGATTGGATCCTCCAATGTGATAATTTTACGATCCGTGGTATTTAAGGCATTGATAATTGAATAGAGCGTAGTGGATTTACCGGAACCAGTCGGGCCTACCATCAAAACTAGACCGCGTGGATGAGAAATGACCTCATTGATTTCTGCGCGCTCTTCCTTGCCGAGGCCGAGAAGATCTAGATTGAGGAGAGATTCATCAAAATTGAACAAGCGGAGCACAGCGTCTTGGCCGTACATAGTCGGAATCATTTCGACGCGGATGTTTAGAAGGTGGCTACTGCCGTTTGCGAAAATGTCTTTCTGCATGTGGCCAGACTGCGGGGTGGTGGCAGCAGTAGAAATCCCAGCACGGCTGGAAAGTTCACCCATGAAAACGCGGTAGCGGTCACGGCTGATTTTGGCGACTGGGTGGAGCAAGCCATCAACGCGCATACGGAGCCTAATTTCGTCGCGGAGATTTTCGATGTGGATGTCGGATGCGCCGAGTTTATCGGCCTGATCTAGTAGGTAATCAAAGACCTTATCGGTAGAAACTTCATTTAGGACTTTAGAAACGCTGGCGATAGTTTCAGAATCGCCTTCGCCGGCGATGGTAATATCGTCATAGTGAGTTTCTTGTGGCGGATCATAACGAAGAATGAAAACTTTGTAAGCAGAATCAGTAATGAGGAAAAAGTCGGCATGCTCGCCGCGATCATTGTAATATTTGCGCTTCTGATCAATAACACTGCGTGGAGTCTGACTAGTAACCATGAATTGAAAATGCTCACCCTCGCCGCCTTTTTGGAGTGGCAAGATGAAATCATTGTGCATTTCTTGTTTAGTGAGAAGGCCATGAACTAGCGGAATGTTTTCTTCGAATTGGCGAGTATCTAAATACGGCAGGCTCAAAATACGGGCGCGCTGCGCGGTGGCTTGTTCCTCATTCTCTCGACGCTTTTTCTGGATTTCTTGTTCGTCCATTAGTAATTGATGCCCTTTTTGCTTATTTTTAGCATAAGGATTTTGTTGCTTATGCTTTTTGCTATTGTTTTTATGCTAATAATTATAGCTCTTATACTAATCTAGTGCAAGCAGTTTTGGTAAGTTTGGCAAGTTTAATTGCGTAGTAGTCAATCTCGTCTTGACTGAATTTACCTTTGGTTCCCCAGTGACAGATGACTCCACAAAATTCCCATGCAAAAATTTGGAAAATCTGCTCATTTAAATTTTCGCTATAATTTGACCATTGTTGACATAATACTGGCCTAAAAATTTCTACAATTTGTAGAAACGGAGTAGCATCTTTTCTAGTAAGAATTGCGTCGTAATACTTTTGATTTTTGAAAATAAAAAAGAGAATTTTACGATAAGTATTTTCTAGGCTTAAGTTGGTCGACTCTTTCTTAAGAGCCTTTAGGTCCGGCCCCATTTGACGCTCAAATTTGTTGAAGGCGTCATCTAGGTGCTTATAATGATCATAAAAAGTGGAAGGATAAACATTGATATCGTTACTAATTTTTGAGGCTTGGAGACTAGCGAGTTTACCGCGTTTAAAGAATTTGCCGATGGACGATTGGAAGCGTTGTTCGATTTTTAAATATCTAGCGTCTTTACGATTTTTGATATTATGAAATCTCATACTACAAATTATAGCATAGGCATTGTCGTCGAAAGGCGGCTTCTAATAATTTTTACAGTAAATGCAGTGATGCTTATGGTAAATATAGTAGCGGAAAAAAACTTTTTATGGTAAAATCTAGATATGTTTATGGTCGATATGTTAACCTGGTGGTATTCCCGTGGATGGGGTGTATTTGTTAGCGGGCTAAAAACTCGACTGCGGGATTCCGCAGACTTCTTTTCTATTGGACAATTACTGCGCACACTGTTTAAACCGTACCGGCAGATTTCTGCAGGAACGAGTGGCGGAGGGATGTCGGGATTTTTGGATAGGTTAGTATCTAGGATAGTGGGATTTTTTGTAAGGTTTTTCATCATTATTTTTGGAGCGATAGCGCTTTTTGTTGAAGTACTGGTGGGCGTGATAATGATTGTGCTATGGCCGACAGCGCCGGTATTAATAATAGCTGGCGTAGTGATGACTGTGATGGGAGTAAAACTATGATGTTTGATTATGGCGGGATTCGCGCGCGAGAGGCGAGGCTGGGTAAAAAATTGGGCGCCAAGCCAGTGATGTTGTTATTTATAGTGCTGATAGTAGCGTTTTTGATAATGGGCGGATGCCTAATCTTTGTACATAACTCGTTGTGCTGGGTGTGCTTTAGCTTGGCGATATTATTCGGAATGATTGTTTATTGGACTAAACAAGAATTAGTACCAGTGCCAGTGGGCAAAGGCGGCGGTTTAAACGATGTGTTATCTAATGATTTGTTAGCGGCAATGCCGCGCAATCCGCGACCAGCAGATTTGCCGGCTGTGATACTTAAAACTAACAGCGGGCAATTTATGGCAGTGCGGTATGGCATATCTGGGCAACTTTTAGATGCATTGGTGCGTGATTTGCCGGAAAATGTTGGCCCGATATTTGAAGCAGCGCTAAAAATCCGGGAGGGGACAGATTCTGAGGAACTGGATGGCGCGGTGCTAGCGGCGGCGATTATCGCTTCGCATCCAAACCACGAGGCGGTGCTCCGGCAAATGCGGCTAGAAATGAAAGATGTGCTAGACGGCGTGGTGTGGTTTAACTATTTGAACGGCTTAGTGCGGAGTGTGGGCAAGCGCGAGCATAGCGGCGGCATTGCGCGTGATTTGTCATTTGGTTATATTCCAACTTTGCAACGTTTTGGGCAGAACATTTCTATGGAACAAGGCGGTGGTCCAAAGACACAAATTCACCAAAGCGCACACAAAGAAATTGTGGAGCAGATGATTTCGATATTTTCAGGCGGGGGCCGGCAAAATGTGGCACTAGTTGGAGCTGAGGGGAGTGGACGCTCGACAATAGTAAAGGCATTTGCAGAAATTTTATTGAACGCGGATTCAAAGTTGCCTTCTGATTTACAATTCCGGCAGATATTTAAGTTGGATGCGGCGGCGATGATTTCTTCGGCGCCGGAGCGCGGACAAATTGAGGGCTTAGTAATGCATATTCTGGGTGAAGCGTTTGCAGCGAAAAACATTATTATCTGGCTTGATAATGCGCAGCTATTCTTTGAGGATGGAGTAGGGTCGGTAGATATTTCTAACGTGCTGCTGCCAGTGATTGAAGCAGGGCGGCTACGCGTGATTATGACGATGGACCAACAAAAGTTCTTGGAGATTTCCGCGCGAAATTCGCAGCTTGCTAATGCGTTAAATAAAATTCAGGTGCCACCAGCAAACGAGGAAGAAACGATGAAAGTTTTACAAGATCAAGTGCCGGTGCTGGAATATCAGCACAAAGTTTCTTATACAATTTGGGCACTGAAAGAAGCATACCGGCTGAGTGCTAAATATATTCATGATTTGGAAATGCCGGGCAAGGCACTGTCGTTACTTGATACCGCGGGGGAATACGCTTCCCCGTCGCGGTTAGTGACGGCAGAAAGCGTGCAGGAGGCGGTGGAAAAAACTGCTGGTGTGAAGGTGTCTGGTGGAGTGACTTCGGACGATGATAAATCGCGGCTACTGAATATGGAGGAGCTAATTCACCAGCGGATGATTGATCAAGTGGATGCGGTGAAAACGGTTTCCGATGCGATGCGTCGGTCGGCGGCGGGGGTGCGAAATGAATCGCGGCCGATAGGAACGTTCTTGTTCCTAGGCCCAACGGGCGTAGGTAAAACAGAATTGGCAAAAGCGCTGTCTGAAGTGTACTTTAATGGTGAATCGCACATTGTGAGGGTGGATTTGAACGAGTTTGTATCCGGTAACGATGTGTCGCGTTTAATCGCAGACGCAACGGAAGATGAAATGAGTTTGACGGCGCAGGTTTTGAAACAGCCATTCTCCGTAGTTTTACTAGACGAAATTGAAAAAGCACATCCACAGGTTTTGACGACTTTGCTACAAATGCTGGATGAGGGCGTACTGCGCGATGTGCGTGGACGTGAAGTTTCTTTCCGTGACACAATTGTGATTGCAACATCCAACGCGGGTGCCGAGCGGATTCGTGAATACGTTGCCGCTGGCAAATCACTTGCTGACGTACGCGAAGAATTTTTGAATTACTTATTGTCACCAGAATATGCTTCTAGTGCTGCGGCGGCTGGCATGGCGGCGTTTAGACCAGAATTCTTGAACCGGTTTGATGAAGTCTGTTTATTCAAACCATTATCGCCGGAAGATTGTTTGAAGGTGCTGGATTTGATAATCAAAGGCGTTAATAAAACTCTAGAGCCGCAAAAAATTGCAGTGGAAGTGACTGATGATGCGCGCGAGTTATTAGTATCGGCTGGATATGATCCACAGCTGGGTGCACGGCCGATGAAACGGATTGTGTCTAAGACGGTAGAAAATCTGGTGGCAAAGGCGGTATTGTCTGGAGCGGCTTCGTCTGGTGCGACTATTACCGTGACGCGCGAGATGGTAGAGGCAGAATTATAATTTATCGCAAATAAAAATGGTATCTCCGGCGTGATTCGAACACGCGACCTTTTGGTTCGAAGCCAAACGCTCTAATCCACTGAGCTACGGAGACACTTGGATATATTATAGCATAGAAACTGAATGAACACCCTTTCCTAGCCAGCAGGACTTGTTCGTAGATAAAAATTACAACACTAGATGTGTTGTAATTTTTACACTCACAAATCTGGTCTAAATCTCATTATGCTGGCTAGGAAAGAGTATTCATTCAGTTTCCGTGATATAATTATCGTAATGAAATTGTTGCTTCATACTTGCTGTGCGCCGTGCAGCGTATATTGCATTAAGAGCTTGCGGGCAGAAGGGATTGAACCGACGCTTTTTTGGTATAATCCAAATATCCATCCGTATGCGGAGTATAAGGCGCGGAGAGATTGTTTGAAAGAATATGCCGCTTTAGTGGGGGTGGATTTGATTTTGGAAGATTTTTACGGGCTGGATAAGTTTGTGTGCGAGGTGGCGAAGCTAGTGGCGGAGGGTGGCGCCGATGCTACTGATGCTGCCGGTGTGTTTTCTGCGCGGTGCGCGGAGTATTGTTATCCGCGGCGGCTAAGGAAAGTTTTTGAATATGCTGCGGAAAATGGCTATGATGCGGTGTCAACGACTTTGCTGTATAGTATTTACCAGCAGCATGATGTGATACGAGAATTGTGCTCTGCTCTAGCGCGCGAATTTGGCGTGGAATTTATGTACCGAGATTTTCGCAAAGGCTGGGCCGAGGGGCAGACAGAAGCGCGAGCCGCTGGGCTGTATATGCAAAAATATTGTGGGTGTGTATTCTCGGAAGAAGAGTCGTTTATCGGACGGGAAATTTCTAGGGATTTGCGCCGAACCGGCGTGTCACCGACAAATGCGGAGGTGAGGAAAGTCTTGGAAAAGGCAAAGGCTGAGGGGGAAGTTGAGTTGGGGGAAGTTAAGAAAGTTGCTAAAAAGAGCTAAGTTAAGCTACACTTAGCCTGATTATCCCCTACTTTAGTTTCTTAATTTGTGAGTTTTCTGTGATTTTATAGTTGCTTTCCAGTGTTTAAATGAAGCATAAGCATCTTGTCTTTCTATTGATAATTTGATATATTATAGGTAATAAGTGTTTAACCAAAGGAGTAATAAATGTCAAAAAGAACTTCGTATGAAACAATAAAATCATTTAGTTGGATTTATATTATTGTTGCTGCATTTTACACTATCGGTACAATTATTTGTTTCGCCATGCCAGAACTTCGCAACGGTTTGGAAGAAAGTCTAGGTGGCAATGAAGGAATGATAAAATTTGGCATTACAGCCGGAGTTACCGTTCTGCTTAACTTGTGGTATTTCTGGCTTGCAAGAAGAGTTGCAGCTAAGAAAAGCGACGGTGTACTTTATGGAGTTTTGTTGATTTTGGGTATTGTCGGCGCTAT
>JAFWJE010000012.1 GCA_017511685.1 Candidatus Saccharimonadota bacterium
CCATTCCTTTCTACGATGGCGATAGCAAAACGAGCAAAAATACCACGCGTGGTTTTGACTCGCGACATCGATGGTTCTTTGCCGATTGAAAAAATCCCAGAGCACGCATTAGTAGTGGTCAATGCGGCCTCTAACATTGACGGCCGGTTGCTAGTCAACATTAAGGATGTCATAAAAACTGTCCATAAAAAATCCGGTTTCGTCATTATTGACGCGGCGCAAGCTATGGCGCACTCGTCGGAGATTCTACATAAGACCGAGGCGGATGCGATTTGTTTTTCGGCACACAAAATGTATGCGCCGTCGCTTGGTGGGATGGTGGTCCGCAGAGATTTAGTAAAATACATTGATACGAGTTTTATTGGTGGTGGGATGGTGGACGATGTTGATAAAGAAACTTATCTCCTGTCCTCTGATAACAAAGAACATCTTTATACCAAGTTTGAGTCTGGGCTTCAGGCTTGGGGAGAAATCGTCGCACTGGGTGCGGCAATAGATTGGCTGAATGATTTGCCAAAATCTGCACATCTTAAGCTGGCGGAGCAGTCAAAACGGTTACATGACTATCTAGCAGAACATCCTAAAATACATCTAGTAGGAGCGGCAGATAATATTGCTACTACAATGTCATTTTATGTCGATGGAACCGATAGCCATCTGCTGGGCGCGGCGCTGGCCGACGAAGGAATTATGGCGCGGACTGGATATTTCTGCGTGCATTACTATCTGGATCATGTTTGTCATTATCCGCCACTAATTAGATTTTCTCTGGGTTATCATACTCGGGAGTCTGATATCGATACCGTAATTAAGATACTTGATAAACTAAAGTAAGGTTGGCGACAAATTTTAGAGGGCTAAAAGGCGACGGCCGATTTTGGTAGATAGCCTGCAAGAAATACAGTTATTAGTTTTTGAACAGTCCAAGGTGCTTTTTGCCATCATAAATCATGGTTGGAATGCCCTTTGGTTTGATATTCTGATTAATAATTTCGGCGTTATGATTTAGCTCATTAGTGACCTCATCGGAATGGACCAGTTCCCTAACGGTAGCTAGTGCATCGTCAGACAAGCCCCATTCTTTTAGCCAACTATCGAGCAAGGCACTAGCGGCATCATTGTCCAGACGATTATTAAATACTTCTTGATAATTTATATGCTCATCGTTATACTCGGTGAAAATGCGGTTTAGGATTTTTTCGGAATAGCCATAGAGGGTTTGGCGCGCCCAGTCTTCATCTAAGACGATACCATTAGCGTTCTTGATAGCCTCATCGTAGTGAGATTCTGTATAAATATTCAGCGCCAAAATGTACCTAGAAATAAGCTCGGAATTTTTGAAGCGGTAGCTGCCATCGGTATTTTTAATTGGATATGCGGTAACTATGAGGACGTGATTTTTTAGGAACTTTTCGTCTTTTTGGAGATTTTTATAAGATTGCATACAGACTGAACAGCCTGGATCAATAATAGAGAGCGCTACTTTTTTGACGGCATTTTTATCATCGACGATTTCAGTGCTGCCGGTAACAAAAGCGATGTTTAGGCCGTCGTTTTTGTTGATGTAATCTAAGACATTCCAAGTTTTTAGACGGTCTGGAATGTTGCTGAAAATCTCACCCCATTCAGTAAACCAGTTGAGGTTATCCTCATTGATGGAGCAAGAATCAGCGCCTAGGGCACAATTAGACGGCTGAGAAACATTGCAAGTGCCTAGCGTCCAAAGTGCGAGGCCAGCCTTTACGCCTTCTACGAGCGACCAAACGGTGACTACCACGATGAGGATGCTAGTAATTTCCAAAGTAATACTGAGTGGCTTAACTAATTTTGGGCGCTTTATGACCACTTTTTTTAGGATAGCAGTCTTAACGTCCTCGGAAAAATTAGTGTCACACTTTTGTAGCCGCACGCGCTTGCCAAAACAATGAAAAGACTTCTTGAAAACTTTGAGATATTTTTTGCCGAGTTCACGATTAAAAATACTGAGGAAGGCGACTACAATACCAACAATAGCTAAAATAATAAATGCTGCAATACAAACCATACTGGTATTATTATACCACTAGCTGCGCAAATGAGGTAAGGCATTATTGCTGTGTTGCTGCTGGGGTGGTTTCGGATTGCTGGCATTCACTAGTGGTGGCGCTTTCGCCTTCGGCGTTTTCGGTACCTTCTGCGGCTCCGTCTGCTGCCGCTTCGCAATCTTTTGGCGGTTCTGGTGTCACAAACTGTTTTGCGATATAATCTTGGATCTTAGTGTAATACCCAATCCCGCCTACTGGTACTACGTAGGAAATCCCATTCATGTCGGCAGTGGTGAGATACATAACATTGTTTTCATAGTCAATCAGCGGCACCTGACGCATGTTTTCTAATGAGATTTCTTTAGCCATGTAGAACATGCTCTTTAGTTCTTCTAGGGAGAAATTCATCCTCACGTTATCACCTACAGTGTCTACTAGCCCTAAGAGCATCCCGAGGTCTAGACCTTTGCTGACGATTTTGTCTATGATGGCGGCTAGGATTTTTTGCTGGCTGTGGCCGCGAGTAAAGTCGCCCATCGTGGTGCCGTGGCGTGCGCGCGCCAAGCCTAAGGCCTTCTCGCCATCCAAATCTACTGGTACCCCAGCCTTAATGAAGGTATTCGTCCAATCATCTTCAATATCTTCATCAAGCGTCACCGTAATTCCACCGATGCCATTTACTACCTGGACTAGCGCACCCCAATCTAGGTGAATATAGTACTGAATGTCTACGCCTAGTACTTCGGCGACCATGTTCTCTAGTGCTTGTACCCCGCTGGCTTCATCTTTTCCGGACAAATTAGAGCAATAATATACTTCGTTGACTTTACCCGTGGCAGTACAAGTGCTACCTACATATAAATCACGTGGCAAAGAGACCATCGCGACATCTTTAGTTTCTTGGTCTAGCGAAACTACCATAATAGAATCTGTAAGCTGTGCACCGTCGTGTTCGTTGCCATATCCGTCCACTTCTCCATCCATCGTGTAGCCAGAGGTACCAAAGACCAAGATGTTAGTCCGGCCTTTACTGTCGGTTTTTAGCTTAACATTGCTACCCATGACGGTGACGATGTCAAAGATATTAGACTGGCCGCCGGTCAATTTAGCGATGAGATTGTTGCCCCATAGCAACATCGCTCCGCCACCCAATAATATTAATACTAGTAGAATTATTAAAACTTTACGCATAGTATGCTTCTGCTTTTTTTGCTGCTTTTTTAATTTACGGTATTTCTTTGGCGATTCCCCGGCGTAATCACGCTTTTTGAGGCTATAGTCCGGTCTTAGTTCCTTAGAACTTAAATCAAAGTCCAATGTAGAAACTGGCTTTAGGAAATCTTCGCTAGCGGCTATTCTCTCACGGTCTCTTGGCGTGTTATTAATATCCCCTAGAGCTTCCATAGTCTGGCGCTCCCTCATCGCGCCAACGTTAGGGTTGGCAACTCGGTGGCTTTTTACTGTAGCGCGGCGCAGTTTGGTGGCTGGGCTATTTGTCCCGTAGGCCTGTCGCACTTGCTTTGGCGTAGGTGCATCAAAGCCGACTGTTCTCCGCCGTGGCATATCAAAATCTTTACCGCCACCGGCGCGCATTCTCATTCCGTCAATTGTCCTCGCAGTTCTTTCGGCCATTATATTCTATTATACCATAAGCATACTAATAATGCTAAATAAATGGACGGCTTACAG
>JAFWJE010000013.1 GCA_017511685.1 Candidatus Saccharimonadota bacterium
ACGGTAGATTTATACTTCTCGTAATCCGTTTCCTCAAGGTATTTTAAGAGACGCTTGCGCTTCCCTACCATCTGCATCAATCCACGGCGTGCCATGAAATCATGCTTGTTCACCTTGACGTGCTCAGTCACCTCTTTGATACGCTCAGTCAAAATCGCGACTTGGACCTCAGGGGACCCCACGTCGGACTTATTGCGCGCCATCTTAGAGATAGCCTCCGCCTTTTTCTCTTTTGTTATCATACGCTAAATTATACCACACCCTCCCCCTTTCCGCAACCCCAAATCGCGCCGCTACCCTACTCCTAAGAGGAGTACACGCAGCGTACAGAATACCCGTACCTCTTGCTGTTGCCGTTGGCTGGATTGACGTCGGTAGAGCGGAAGTACAGGTAGTAAGCGTTGTTACTACCGCTCACGCTAGACGACCAGTAGCTCCCGTTCGCGCCGCGGTTGTTCGCATTAGCGCCATACCAGTACCCGGCGAAAACGAAATTATTAGGGTATTTGCGCCAGTTGTTAGAGCTAGCGAACGTTGATGTGTATGTATATTGGCTATTTAGAGCGTTCTGGAGATATGGGAAGTCAGAGTTGCTACCAGCACGAGCGTCGATGTAGCCATTATATGCTACTCTTGGTAGACGCCAGCCCGCTGGACAGATGTTGGCGTTTTTGACAGCATCAGTGGCAGTTCTAGCGGCCATGGTGGTACCGGTGGTAGTGTAGCCACTAGAACTAGTGTTGTAATTGTAATATTGACTGCTATTGTTAGTTGTGGTGTTAATGGAGGATAGCCAGGAGTATTGACCGCCGTAGCTATACCATTGGTAATATGGTGAACCTTGGGAGGATACGGCTAGTGGGTCTTTAGTGCGGTCAATGTTAGTGAGGCTGTATTGTTGGGAGCCAGGGTTGGTTGTACTGAAGCTGGTGGTTTCTGTACCGGCAGTTGGCTTGTAGCGCATATTCTCTATAGTCCAGCATTTGTCATCGACTAACTTAGCTACTGCATAGGTTTGGCTATCACGACTGTCAGTGAGGGCGGTGACGGAGCCTTGGGTTAGGTTGCCACAGTCGGTCCAGGTTTGTAAATCGCCAGCGGATGGAACCCAGATGGCGTGGAAGATCAGACCCTTACTGCCGAGGTCGGACTGCATGGCAGAAGTCAATGTGCTATCAGAAGTGGTGAGAGTTTGGTTAGGGACAAACATGGTGCCAGTGCCATCGGCCTTAGTGTTCCAGCCGGCAAAGCCGTAGCCAGTTCTGGAATAGTTTGGTGAATAGAGGGTAAATTCGGTAGTGCTGCCAGAGAGGGGGGTGTAATCTACAGAGGATGAGGTAGTATTCAGATAGACGGTAGTTTGGTTTTCCATAGTACCTACTACGTCAGCACCATTTGGATTATAGCAGATTTGGTTGGCGACGCAGGAGAATGGTGGAGTTGTAACATTGACAGTGATGATACCACTATAAGTTTTGCCGTAGCTTGCTATTGTTACTTCTATTGGGAGGTTGTAAGTGTCTACGTCTAAGTCAAAGTCCGGCACGGTACATTCTAAGCTGAGCATACCATCAGCAGTACTGACGCTGGTAACTTCACAGGCGTTGCCTGTGCTGGCGGTGCCACTCTCGCTAGTGGCGATTTTTACACTGACGTCTGTGGTGGCGAAGGTGTGGGTAGTGTAAAGACTGGTTCTAATAGTTAACGTGTCTCCTGGCTCTACTTCACTAGGACTTAGCATCATTCTATCAATGTCAGTAGCGGAAGTTTCTGATACTACATTATAGACAATACGACCAGAATAGGTACCGTCTGGGAGAGCGTTGTTAGCACTCACGCCATAGGTAACAGCTAGGCTATCACCAGCAGCACTGGTAGCGCTGGTATTCTCTGCTACTTTTACGGCGCTGTTCCTTAATGGGACGGCGGAGAAGCTAGCACCATTGTCTAGGCTGAATCCCCAGGTGTTAGCAGCTAGGTCTCCTGGAGCAGCAAAGGTATTAGTAGTGCTTGGGATGAAGTTAGAGGAAGTAGGGTTATTATCCATGTAGAGGGCGTTACCTGGACGGTTGCTGGCATAGTCTGATACCCGGTCCATAGAGAAGTACAGCTGGTAGCCGTTAGGATTGTTGGTCTTAGTGACTACGGTGTCACTGATTTTGGCAAGGTTGGCTTTAGGGAGGGTGGTCATTTCTAGGGTGAGGTTATCGGCTGATTGGACGGAGGTAACATAGCCGGTAGTGGCATCTTTATAGGCCATAGTGTCTGCGTTAGCGCGCTCCGTCGGCGCCACCACCGAACACACCAAAAACGCCGCTACCAGCGTCGCCATCCCTGCACTCGTAACATACGCCACTGTGCTATTTCTATTTAGTTTGCCTATATTCATTTTTCTCATTTCAACCCAAAATACCCTATTCTTTTCCTCATTATACATAACCGCAATCAAAAATGCAACCTTTTTCCACCAAATTGCCGCCCCTCCCCTCCCCTCCCCAAAACATGCTATAATATATCCAAGAAAGTGCGTCCCTCTCTTATCAACGCTTCCCTTACTTTCTTTGAAAGGAGAAAATGAAAGAAAACCCAGCAACACTAAAAAAATATTCCTTTGATGTATCCGGTTTATCCGAAACTGAGTTTTGGGAAAGAATGAAAAAAAGCAAACAGTGCGTCAGTCGCGGCGAATACGAGGACGCAGACGTATTTTTTGACAGGCTATTTAAGGAGAAACGCTTTGCATGGAATACTACCAAGTCGTAATCACGGCTTGGGCGGAGCGAAGTATCCTAGATATTGGAACATACATACAAGATGAACTTGGCAATTATTTTGCCGCGAAATCTACCATTAAGGGCATTAGGCTTTTGATTTCATCTTTACACTTTGCTCCAGCCCGTAGCCATATTAGAGATAATTTTTATAAAGTACATTACAAAAAATACAAAATTATCTACTGTATAGAAAACAAAACTGTTATTGTACTAGACGTAATCTATTCTGGCAGAAATTATTTTATCTAGTCCTGCATAATCTCGTCCAAAGCCACCGCATCCTTCACGGAAAACTCCCCTATTTCCGTCCGCCTCAACTCCGTCAAATACCCGCCCACGCCAAGCGCCGCACCGATATCCTCACCAAGCGCCCTAATATACGTCCCCGACGACACCTTACACCTTATCTTTAGTTCTGGCCATTCATACGACACCAACTCCAGCTCATAAATCCGCACTTTTCTGACCGGCATCTCCACTTCAATCCCCTTTCGCGCCAAATCATACGCCCTCCGCCCATTGATTTTCACCGCCGAATACGCCGGCACCCTCTGCTCCCCCTCCCCCACAAACCGCTCCAGCACTGCCCGTACAGAAGCGAGATTCGGGCCGGCGGCCCGGTGCCCTGAAAACTTATATTCCGATATTTCGCCTTCAACATCGCCAGTACTAGACGTCGCCCCCAGCCTAATCGTTGCCTCATACCTCTTATCAAGCTTCAAAAACTCCTGCGCCTTCCTCGTCCCCTCCCGCCCAAGAAGCAAAATTAAAAGACCCGTCGCAAACGGATCTAGTGTCCCAGCATGCCCCACCTTGGCTTTTTTTGGCGGCGTTAGTCCACGCCGCAAATAGTCCGCCCGCATCTGCTCCGTTAATATTCGCCGCACTCTCGCGACCACACCAAACGAGCTCATTCCCGCAGGCTTGTCCACCAAAAGGACATCTTTGTCTAACAAATTCATGTACTAATTATACACTAATTCATACTCTTGACCAAAACGCCCACCATCGTAGCGGAAATCGCCATGGCCAACATAATAGGTAACATTACCATACTACATCCCTGGGATTTTAAATGCGCCCGGGTCCTGAACCGGCGGGACCGACGCCGGGTCTGGTCCAGGTTGGACGACTACCGGATTTACCGGCTCCGGCGGAGCTACTACGCCCGCTGGCGCCTCCGGTATTCCTAAAACTGCCGATGAGTCCTGCGACTCCACGTTTCCCGCAGGTTGCGCCATTGGTTGTGGCATAGGCTGTTCCATCGATTGCACCATTGGTTGTGCTACTGGTTGCATCATAGGCTGTTCCATCGGTTGCGCCACGGGCTGCGGCACCACCTGCTCTGGTGCTGGTGGCTGTACTGGTGGTAAACTTGGCTCTGCCATTGGCATGCCCATATCAACTGGTGGTGCTGGTGGCGGTGGAAGTTCCACGCCAACTTGTGGCTCTGGTGCCACTGGTGCTACTGGTGCAGTCGGTTCTACCGGTACTGTCTGCATCACTGGCGCAGTCTGCATTGCTGGCGCTGCTGGCACCTCTGGCGCCGCTGGTACAGCTGGCACTGCTTGTGCTACCGGATTTTGCGCATTAGCTACCATTTGATTAACCATATCAGATACGCTCTGTTCCTCTGGTGCTCCCACCATCGGCGTCGCCACTGGCGCTACTTCTGGCTGTGCCGGCACTCCCGGTACTTCCTCGGCCAAAGCTTCCTCCATCATCGCCCCGTAATCTTTCGGCTGTTCAATCTCTACTGGCGTCACCACGCCGTTTTGTAAATCGGTCATATCAGCAGGCCGCTCATAAACTTTGTCTACTGGTACTTGCGCTGTCGGCACCGCTGCTACCAACTGCGCCTCCGCCGAAGGTTCCACTACCGGCGCCACTGGCTCCACTGGCGCCACTGGCTCCACTGGCACTACCGGCGCTACTGGCGCCACTGGCTCCGCTGGCGCTTCCGGTACCGCCTTCGCCAAAGTCTCTGGCATCATCTCCGGCTGAACTTCCGGCGCCGTCGGCACTTCTGGCACTGCCCTGGCTAATTCATCCATCACCGGCGCCGCCGCTGGCGCAGCCGATGCGCTAATCATCTGTTCCAATTGCTGTTCTGGCGAAAGCTCCACGCTTGGCGCCGCTGCCGGCTCCACTACTGGTTGAGCTACCGGCTCTACCGCAGGCTGAGCTGTCGGCTCCACGCTTGGTTCCGCCACTTCATCGTTCACTTCAATACTCCCCGGCTCCACTTCTGGTACCGCCGGTACTTCTGGCACCGCCGCCGCAGTCACATCCGCCGCCGCCAACTTATCCGCCGGCATCACGTGCGCCGCCACCAACTGCTGGTCCGCCCCCGCCTTCATCAACTCCGACACTAATGTCATTGTCGCTGGCGAAGTCTTTTCGTTAGAAAATCTCTCCGTCTCCGCCACAATCCCAGTCAGGAGCGCCGTCGCAATCTCTTGCGACATTTCCTGTTCCATCTTGTCCATCAACTTTACAATCATTTCCGACACTGACGAAGCCTCGCCATCATTCCATTCCAGTCCCCCAATCCTCCCCGGAATCGAATTGGAAATATTAATCACGCCCGCATCATGTATCACGCGCCCATGCTCCGAAAGCGCCGCATCAAGGTCCGAAGCCTCTATCACATTCATACAAATCACTAAATCAACGTTCACTTCCCCATCGGAATATTCTAAATCATCCGCCGTAATCTTAGTTTTATACGGAGTAACATACACTCGCACAAAATCCCCCTCAATTTTGTATCGCAAATGATCTACCTTCTCCTTGCTAAGCGAAATAATAAAATCTTGCAAAGAATCCGTATTATTCTCAAAAGTCCTTTCCGGCTCCAAAAACTTCATCGCATCCGGCATCTGCCCAGAAAACAGCGCCGTTACATGCTTCCCCACCCTGTCAAGTAGCAAAGTCAAACCCAGCGCCGCTGCAATCTCATCTACATTCGGATTTTTAGACACTGTTACCAGAATGCTTTCCGCATCATTAATTTTCTCTATCACTTGCGTCATCGTCTCAGAAAGCGCCGAAGCCGCACCAACATTAGCCTCTGCCGGCGCCTTCACGCTGTCAGCTATTTCCTGGACCTTCTGTTCATTCTCATCTGGCATTTTGTTTTTCGCTGTTTATTTTTGTTGAGTTACACCCCCATCTTACCATAAGAAGTAACAGAAGTCAACTACTTTTTCTTAACTTTCCTAAAACTCACCACTTTCCCTTTATCCATCTTCACCACCCTATCCGCCATCCCCTTCAGCTCTTCCTCATGTGTCACTAATATGATGGTATGGTCTTGCTTCAAATTCGCCAGAATCAAAGGTAACTTTTCAATAGACTGCACCCCTTCCTTTTGCACACCATCAAATAGCAAGACTTCCGCCCGAGTTAGTACCGCTCGCGCCACCGCTAAAAGCTGCTTTTCGCCAGCGCCCATTACCTCATCCGACACCACCGTATCATAGCCCTTTGGCAATTTCATAATAAAATCGTGTAGCCCCACTCGTTTACACGCCGCTATTTGATGTTTCCGATTTTTATCAACTAACGCCAAATTCTCCCGCACCGTCATTTCCAACACGAACGGATTCTCAAATACCCCCGACACATTGGACCGATACGCTCGCTTGCTATAATTATATATATCCTCACCATCCACTAAAATCCGCCCCGAGGTCACTTTGCTCAATCTAAATAGCAAATTAATCAATAGTGTCTTACCCGCACCCCGCGGCCCCACCACCGCCGTAATTTCATTTGGCCGCGCCTTAAACGACACGTGTTTTAGCGCCCATTTCTTGTCCTTGTTTCTATAGCTCACATCTTCAAACTCCACCAGCCCGGTAATATAATCGTTATCAATATCACCAAACTCCAGCTCCGACTTTTGCGTAAAGTTCAAAATTTTCAAAATCCGCTTGATTTTCACGTTATATTCACCCACCGCCACAAACGAATCTCGTATTTCGTCCGTCGCCGATATCACCTGCTCAAAATATGCGACCAAGAGTACTAATTTATCTACTGTCATCACCCCGTTAAACACTAGGTATGCCAGCACTACATAAAGCGTAATTTTTCCAATATTCACTATCCACGCATCCGTCACAAATGCCGTCATCCGTGCCGTCCGCCGCTTTTTATATTCCGCTCGCCATTTGTTGGTCACTCGATCATATCTTTCAAACAACGGCTTAGTGAAGTTCATCGCCTTGATTTGCTTAGAATTAGTAATCAGCTGGTTTAAAATATCCACCGCCTTATCCTCATATTTCCTTGAACCATCAAAATGCTTCGCATACTTCTTGGAATTCTTATTCATCAGCAGTACGTATATTAAATCAACCAAAGCCGCCAAGCACGCCACCCAAATATTGTTTGCCGCAAACACTCCAAAAATCAAAAGCAGCCTCAAAGCTTTCCCAAAAATCATCGCCGAGCAGTCAATCACATCCACCGCCCACCTAATATCATCTGTACAGGTTGCAATTATTTTACCCTTAGATACTTCATCAAAAATCGCATCATTATCAACCACATGTTCCATCAGTTTTTTCTGGATATACACGTGATAATATTCAGCCAGATGTTCGTAGTCAATCCAGCAAATTATTCTTGGTATATAAAATGTCGCATAAAATACTAGGTATAGTATTGCCCACATCCACACATTATTGATGTCTTCACCGCTAGTTAAGACCCCAATAATCCCCGCTGTTGCGATTGGTGGCAAAAGCTGCGCAAGGTTCATAATAGCTTCACACACAAAATGCCCCACCACATAGCGCGTACCACCCTTAGTGATTTTTCGCACATTCCTAAATGCTTCTATTGTGACCATGCCTACCCTTTTACTTTCGTCTAAAAGCTAGTTTGCCATATTCCGTCAAACCTCAGCCAAAAGACCTTTTCTATTCTAAGTATAAGCGTTTTTTGCGTTTTTTTCAACCTCTATTTTTTCTCTTTACTTTTTCAGAGAAGTGGTGTATAATAATCACAATATATAATATATTATTAATAACCTATAGGAAATACTAATGCCGATTATTAAATCTGCCAAGAAGGCCGCTCGCCAAGCTGTCAAGCACACTGAGCACAACGAAAAAATCAAGAAGGATATTAAGGCTGCCCTCAAAACTTTTAAAGCCAATCCTACTTCTGCTAATCTATCCAAGCTCCAGTCTGAATATGATAAAGCCGCCAAAAAAGGTCTCATCAAGAAAAACACCGCTTCCCGCCGCAAAGCTTCCGCCGCTAAAATTGCTAAGGCTACCGGTGCCAAACTCACTAAAGCTGCTGCCAAAAAGCCAGCTGCTAAGAAACCTGCCATCAAACCAGCCGCCAAGAAACCAGCAGCCAAGAAAGCTGCTAAATAACTTTTCCCAACAAATAAGACCGCTTTAAACGGTCTTATTTTTACGCCTTAGCCAATCTCATAAGCGTCGTTTTAATCAGTACCCACGGCTCCATCGTTGACGATTTCATTTCCATATCTAATTCCGACAGCATTTTTAACACTCGCTTTTCTTTAGCTCCCTGCCGCCACGCAAATTTTTTAATCGCTTGCGACGCCAAAAGCCCAAAAAACATATATGGATCCTCATCATCTTGCACCTTTTCCAACATCTTCACCGCCCGCGGCCCATCGCTAAGTGCTGTATCAAAAATCTCAAATACCGTCCGCATATCAATCTGCGGCTTTTTTTCAAACTTTTGCGCCTCCACCCCCGGCATTTTCACAAAATCTTTATACGTCTTTCTCTGCGAAACACTAGTTTCCCATATCACCACCGTATGCGGCGTACTCACATATTTTGCAATTTCCTCATAAAAATCTACAGCGTTATCATCACCCTGCCCCCTTGCCGGCGTCAAATCTTTAATCAGGATCTTCCGCTTCTCGGAAAATAATGAATTTCCCTGAAATATATTCACTAAATCCGCCAGCTTCAAACCACCATCCGCACCATCAAACACCTCGTAATCTTCCCCCAGCACCTTCCGCACTTCTTCAGAAATCCGCACTCTATCGTTACCGTAAAATACCTTAATCATCAGAGCCCTCCTTTTGACAACATGGGCAAATATGTGTTCCCCGCCCCGCCACGCGGATTTTGATAATCTCATTTCCGCATTTCACACATGGCTGCCCCTCCCGCCGAAACACTTTCGCAAATAATTCCAAATAATCCCCCCGCGTCCCATCCGCCCGCACATACGTCGCCATCGTCGAGCCACCCGATTTTATCGACGCATCCATCGCCTTTGCGGCACCTTCTATAATTCTTGCCGTCTCTTTCAAGCTCAGGCTTCCGCACAATCTCCGCGGATGTACACCCGCATAAAATAGCGCCTCGTCCGCATAAATATTCCCAATCCCTGCAATTACTTTTTGGTCCAATATTGCCGCCTTCACCGGCGAGCCACTCCGCCGTTGAAATGTCCGATATAGTTCCTCCGGCTTCATCTGCCACGGTTCTGGCGCCAAACTTGCGATAAACTCGTCTTGCTCCACCTCCTCCGTTGGCAACACTTTAATAAACCCAAACTTCCGCTGGTCATTAAAATACAGCACGCCCTTGCTTAATGTCAACACCACCCGCGTCTGCTTATTCGGCAACTCCTCCACAAAACTCTCGCTTGGATGCCCACCGGCAAAGGAGGACTTAGCGTTCTCCTTCTCCCGGTATATAAGTTGTCCTGTCATGCGCAAATGTATCATCAGTGATACTCCACCAGACAAGTCTACCACCAGCGCCTTCCCAAACCGCCGAAACTTTATAATCTCCCGACCAAGCACTGCTTCCTGCGGCCCAATAAACGACTTTTCACACAGCACCTCCACTCGCCGAATTTTTTGCCGCAAACAAAATCCCTCCAGCCCACGCTTTATCGTTTCAACTTCCGGCAACTCTGGCATATATCTTATATTATACCACTAATACATACCGCCCATATCCCCGCCAGCCGGAGCGGCCGGGGTAGGTTCTGGTACATCCACAATCAAAGCGCCCATAGTGATAGTAGTCGCAGCGATGGAAATTGCATTTTGAACCGCCTCACGCGTTACACGCGCTGGGTCGATAATACCGGATTTTTTCAAATCCACAAGGCCATTGTCTGGCTTCATTACGTTCACGCCAAAGCCCGGCTTAGCACTAGAAACTTCGGCCAGAAGGGCCTGCGCATTTAGACCGGCATTTTCCATAATGGTGATAAACGGCATGGTCAAAGCGTTTTTGACAATCTTTGTGCCAGCATCTGTGCCGGAAAGTTGGTTGGCTAGATTTAGCAAAGTCACGCCACCACCAGCTACGATACCTTCAGAAAGCGCCGCCTTGGTAGCCGCTACGGCATCATCCACGCGGAATTTTTTCTCGTCGATTTCGGTTTCGGTGGCACCACCAACTTTGATTACTGCCACTTTGCCCGAAAGTGCGGCTGCGCGTTTTTCTAATTCCTCACGTTCATAGTCGGAGCCAGCTAGTTCAGCTTGCGAACGGATTAACTCAATCCGAGCTGCCACCGCCTTGGCATCACCTGCGCCTTTGATAATGGTGGAGGCATCTTTCTCGGCGATTACTTTAGCGGCTGAGCCTAAGACTTCTAGCCCGGCTTCCTCAAGTTTTAGACCCTTATCCTCTGACACCACCGTTGCATCAGTCAAAATTGCGATATCCTCCATGATGTCTTTACGACGCTCGCCAAAGGAAGGTGCTTTCAGTACCAATGTGTTAAACGAGCCTTTCAATTTGTTTAGCACGAGTAGCGACAGAGCCTCGCCCTCCACTTCCTCAGCAATAATCACTAGGTCTTTTTTGCCAGCCTGAGCACATTTTTCTAGCAGCGGCAAAATATCTGATGCTGCGGAAATCTTTTTGTCAGTCACTAAAATCAAAGGTTTTTCAAAAATTGCTTCTTGGCGATTTACATCCGTTACAAAGAATGGCGAGGAATAGCCTTTATCATAAGAAAAGCCTTCTACGATTTCTTGTTCCATTTCTAGACCTTGGCCGGCTTCCACCGTCACCACGCCGTCTTTGCCAATCTTGGAAATTACTTCAGCAATCAATTTGCCAATCTCGGCATCACCAGCAGAAATTGTAGCAACTTCGGAAACTTTTTTGTCGTTGCCCTCAATTTTTTCGGCTAATTTATCTATACCTTTAACAATTTCCGCACCGGCTTTTTCAATACCGCGACGCAGTTCCATCGGATTGACGCCAGCGGCGATTAACTTGTTGGCCTCTGCAATGATGTTGTAAGTTAGGACTGTGACCGTAGTGGTGCCATCACCAGCGACCTTGTTGAGTTTCTGTGCTGCAGTTTTAATTAACTTAGCACCGATTTGCTCGCCTAAGTTTTCGTCGGTCGCACCGAGGTCTACCGCCTCAGCTACCGTTACACCATCGTGCGTGATAGTCGGCGCACCATAGGATTTTTCTATGACTACGTTTTGGCCCTTTGGCCCATAAGTTACTTTTACTGCGTCATATAATTGCCGAGCGCCAGATAAAACTTTGTCTCTTGCATCTGCTTCATAAAAAATCTTTTTTGCCATAGTTCCTCCTTATAATGTTGCTAAAATATCTTCAGCTGCGACGATAATATAATCTTCGTCGTCAAGTTTGATATTGGTAGTTGAATATTCTTTGTAAACGATTTTGTCACCTTTTTTGATGCCTTCCACCTTCGGACCAACGGCTTCCACCACGGCATAGGCTGGGGTTTCTTTAGCCTCACCGAGTAGAATACCGGATTTAGTTTTAGTTAGTGGTTGTTCTTTTTTGGCGACGACTTTGTCATTTAACGGTTTGATTGCCATTTTTTAACTCCTTTTTAACGTTTACTACGTTCTTACCCCTATTGTAGCGCGGAAAATTAGCACTGTCAAGTCCCGAGTGCTAATTTTTTCATTTTTGTTTGCAGAAAAAAGCTGTTTTTATGAACATATTGTGGTATAATTATGTACATAAGGAGTAAAAATGGCAGTAGCATTAGCAGATATTCACGTCAAAATCAATCCAGATATAAAATCTCAGTCGGAGGAAATACTTGGTAAAATTGGTATCTCTATGTCGGATCTTATCAATATGACTTTACGTCAAGTAATTTATCAAAAACGTATTCCGTTTGAGACGAGTCTGGAATATGAAATGCCAAGATGTATGCAGTTAAGGACTGAAGGAGAAATCAAAAAATATTTGGAGGAAAATCTTGCAAAAGATTTTGACAATACAAAGACTTATCCTCAAGAGGAGATTGAAAATATGTTTCATGTGGGCGAAGCGGAGGTCGCCGCGTGAACAAATATCAAGTAGTATATTCAAGCGCAGCTTTAGAACAGTTAGCAGAGATTTTTCAATATATTACAGAAGTTTTAGAGAACCCAGTTAGCGCGCATAAAACTATATCAAAAATAATCAAAAGATGCGGGGAACTTAGCGTTTTTCCGAAAGGTAGTGTCGTTAAATATGTAATAAACAAGGCGGAACTACGCTCTGTCAAAGTCAATAATTTTATAGTATTTTATGAAGTCGATGATGAACAATCGAAAGTAATAGTTAGAGATGTTATCTACGCTCGCAGAGATGTAAAAAACTTGGTATAATATAAATATGAATATCAAAAACCTCTCCGGCTACAACACCGCCGTTTTGCCCTATCATCTTGCGCAATCCCTTGTCGCTGGCATCCGCTATGGTTTCCCCGGCAAAAAACTCCGCGTCATTGGCGTCACCGGCACCAACGGCAAGACTACTACTTGTTTCATGCTTTGGAAAATGCTAAATGTCGCCGGCCACAAAACCGGACTTCTCACCACTGTCGGCTGGGGCGTTCCCGGCCTCACCGCAGAAAAACTAAAACAATTAGGTGTCAAAACCGACACCCCGCCAGACCGCGACGGCCTCATTAAGCAAATTGAACACATGACCACCGCCGACAGCTTTACCTTAAACCGCCGCATCAAAATCATCCAAGATGAAGGCGCCGAGTTCCTTATCCTAGAAACCACTTCTCATGCCCTCTCTCAGTTTCGCACCCTCGGCATCCCCATAGAAATTGCCGTCATGACCAACGTTACCCATGAACATCTTGACTACCACAAGACTTTTGACCGCTACGTCGCCGCCAAAGCCAAATTGTTCAAAAAAGCAAAGTACGGCGTCATCAACCGCGATGACCCTAGCTACCGCGTATTTAAAAAAGCCATCAATGGCCGTTCCTCTAAAGAGAATTATGCTTTCTATGGTATAAAAAACCCAGCAGATTTCCGTGCCACATCTATAAATCTCTCCGCTTCCGGCGTAGAATATACATGTGGTGATATAAAAATCAAAACTCAAATTCCAGGTGAATTCAATATTTACAATTCCCTCGCCGCCCTTGCCGTCGGCAAAAAACTCGGTCTTCCAGATGACAAAATCAGCATCGGCATCCACGCTCTAAAAGAAGTTGAGGGCCGCATGAACCGCCTTGATCTCGGCCAAAAGTTTGAAGTCATCGTTGATTTTGCCCACACGCCCGACGCTTTTGAAAAGGTTTTCACTTCCGTCAAAGCTCCAAGTAAAACTGGCCACATCATTTCCCTCTTTGGTGGCGCCGGCCAACGCGACAAAACCACCCGCAAAGAGCGTGGCGAAATCGCAGGCAAATACAGCGACATCTGCATCCTCACCGAGGATGACCCTCGCGACGAAAGCCCAGCCGAAATCGCTGAGATGTTCAAAATAGGCTGCAAAAAAGCCGGCATGAAAGATGACCAAATTATCATTGAGCTTGACCGCAAAGCCGCCATTGAACGCGCCATTAATCTCGCTAAACCCGGTGATCTCGTCCTTGTCCTTGGCAAAGGCCACGAAAAAACCATTTTAAGAGCCGACGGCCCTCACCCGTTTGAGGATCTCAAAGTCACCGCCGCCGCCCTCAAAAATCTAAAAACTAGCTAACCTGTTCTTCTCGGCTCATATCGTACGACAACCGTACTAAATCACGAATTTCCTCATCGGAAAGTTGCCCAGAATCCACGATTTCTATTCCCCCACGCCCAAAATACCGGCTTTCCATCACACTTTCATATTTTTCACGCAACAAATCCAAAAGCTTCCTATCCGTCCGAAGCTCCAAAGTGTTTTTCCGAAGCACCAAAAACGCCCTTGCCCCCTCATCTACAAAATCTACCGAGTCCGCCTTATCCACCACATCAGAAACCGGCACTTTATACACCAAAATCTCCTCTGCATCATCCCCCTCCCCCACAGTCATTTTCTCCGTCAAAACTACCGACGCATCAATCCCAGAAACTTTTGTAATATCAAACTCTACCATATAAACCTCCTATTTCATAAAACTAAGATACCACTTCAGCTCCTCGATACTCCCCTCAATATCATCTAGTGCCCGGTGCATCTCCCGCTTCACAAACTTTTTACTAAGCGCCCCCTCAAAATACACTTTCCACGCCGACACATCCAGCATCCGATAGTGCAACCGCGACGCCAACTTCGGCATTTCAATATCAATAAATTTCCTATCTTGGTGTATTGAATTCCCCGCCAAAATAATCTTGCCTTTGCCCTTGGCATCGCCCTCAATACTCTGCTTCTTGAAATTCTTATCGACAAACGCCAAAAGTTGCTTTTCAATCTCAGAAATCACTAAGCCCTCTGTATTTTGCGCAATCAAAGCATCCCGCGACTCTGCGTTAGCTTCCCAAAACGGCCCCACCATCCGCTCCCGCATTAACTCCTCAGGAACTTTTACTACTCCTGTATATTCTGCAACCTTATTCAATTTCCAATCCGTCGCAATCGCCGCCACTTCAATAATTTTATCACGACCCGGCACAAGCCCAGTCATCTCCAAATCCACCCATAAAAGTGTAGCTTTTTTTGACATCTATCTCGCCTTTCCTAAATTACATTTTATTTCCATCACATTTCCTCCGGCACTTCAATTCCTAATAGCCCCAATCCATGCGTCATCGTTTCCAGATACACAGCCACTATTTCCGCCCGCTCACTCTCATACTCCGACCCCGCCACCTTCACATTCTCGTAAAATCTCGAAAACTCCTGCGCTAGCTCATACAAATACCCCGCCACCTTATGTGGCGCCAACTCCCTCACTGCTAACTTAAGCACATCCTTATACTCACACATTTTCCTAATCAGTCGCTTTTCGTGCTCATCTAATAGCCACGGGTTTTCAGCAGAGATGATATTCAAGGAAGCGGGAGCACTGGAGCGAGCCGTACTTAAGGTACGGCTCGCGAAGCGCGCATCCGCTGACGCAGAAGATCGCTCTGCTGAAAGCCCGTCCAGGATTTTTTTGGAGCGTACAGCAGCATATTGCAAATACACTCCGGAATTCCCCGTCGTAGAAACACTTTCCGATATATCAAACTCAATATTCCCCCCAATCCGATATTTCAAAAACGCATACTTAATCGCCGACAACGCAATCCGCGCATCCGCCGACGCATTGGACTGCCCCGATAATGCTTCCTCAACCCTTTCTAGTACATCCACCGCCCTAATAAAATTCCCCTTCCTCGACGACATCTTTTCGTTCCCCGGTAGTCGTACATTTCCGTGCGTGATATGCTCCGTTCTCTCCACTAGATCCGGCGCCATCAAAGATACCGATTTTAGCACCACCTTCATATAATCAATAATGTCATTCCCCGTAATCACCACCGACTTATCAAAATGATAGTCCTCCCACTTCTTGAAAATCAACCCCACATCCTTAGCCTCATAAGTCGGCAGACCTTCCGCATTAATAAACACCCTCGTATGTAAATCATATTTCTCGCCCGGAAATACCACCGCACCGTTACTTTCCTCATATACTCCATCCGCCAAACCTTCACGCACTTTCAAAAGTCCCAGCCCCGCCACCGTTGACTCCGGATAGTATTTATCAAACTTCACTCCAATCCGCGCATAAAAATCATCAAAATATTTATAGCTCGCCTCACGACCCGTCCAATACAACTCCGCTAGCCGCCCTTCATGAATATCTTGTTCTACAATTTTATAAATCTCTTTATTAATTTCTACGATCTTAGCCTTCGCCGTTTCATCATCCTCATACGCCCTCGTCCCCTCCACATAACATTTTGCAATAATCTCAATATCATCCGTTTTTTCATCTTTTTCCATCACGGCATATAATGTCTTGGCCACATGTAGCCCCACATCTCCGCCAAAATTCGCTCTCACTACTTTTCCTCCGGCAAACTCCACCAACCTAGAAATCGCATCCCCCACAATCGAAGTATAAAGATGCCCTACGTGTAACACTTTAAATGGATTTGGGTCAGAAAACTCACAAATTACCGTCTTTCCCAAATAATCATCACATGATATATTTTTCTTAAAATCAAGCCTCAAATCTGCCAATTTTTGTTTAAAATATTCATCCCGTGATATAAAATTCAAAAATCCCGGGCCAGCCACCTCTATATCAAACGGAAAATCTGAATCACTACAAAGCGCCTCAGAAATCAAAGCTGCCACATCCCTTGGCGCCTTTACTACCCCATCAGCATCCGCCTTTTCGCGCGCCTTCAGCATCCCCGCCAATTTCATCGCCGCATTAGTTGAATAATCCCCCTTCATATTCTCCGGCGCCACCGTCACTTCCGGCTCAAAATCCACATCAAAAAGCCGCTTTATTACCGCTCTTAGTCTCTCTCTAATTTCTTCCATTACCATAATTTTACCACATTCACGCCCAACGCGCCACCCCCATAAATCGCACCAAAAAGGTCTTGTAAAAGCCTTCAAGCTTATGTTAAAATAAAGCAAAAGAGTATCAATAATAATGGTGGGCTAAAAGGAGGTGCCACTATGGCAAACAAAAATACCAAATGCAAATACATTTTCGTGACCGGCGGCGTCTTATCTGGCGTCGGCAAAGGCATCACTGCCGCCTCCATGGGTGCCATTTTAAAAGCTAAAGGCTACAAAGTCACTATGCAAAAATGCGATCCTTACTTGAATGTCGATGCCGGCCTCTTAAATCCCGTTGAGCACGGTGAATGTTTCGTCACCCACGACGGCGTTGAAACCGACCTAGACCTCGGCCACTATGAACGCTTCCTCGATTTTGAAACCAACAAATACTCCATCACCCTCTCTGGCGGCATCTACAAAGAACTCATCGAAAGAGAGCGCGCCGGCGGCTTCCACGGCAAGACCGTCCAGCTCGTTCCTCATTTTACGGACCTCGTCCAAGAAAAAATCCGAAAAGCCTCCGCCGGCTCCGACATCCACATCGTTGAAATCGGCGGCACCGTCGGTGATTATGAGGGTCTGCCTTTCATTGAAGCCATCCGCCTCTTTGCTAACAGTGTTGGCCGCAGAAATTGTCTCTACCTTTCCGTCGTTTACGTACCTTGGATTAATACCTCCAAAGAACTAAAAACCAAACCCGCCCAAAACGCCCTAAAAGACCTTCGTGGCTTTGGCATCATCCCCGACATCGTCTGCGTCCGCACTGAAAAACCTTGCGACCGCAAAATCTGCGAAAAAATCGCCGCCTTCTCTGGTATCTCCAGCGATGCGGTTGTTAATCTCCCAGACATTCAAAGCGTTTACGATGTTCCATTTAATGTCTTAAAATCCGGCGTCCTCGAAATCCTCAATGACTTCGTCGGCGACGACAAACAGCCTGACATGAAAAAGTGGGAAAAGTTTTCCAAAATGAGGAACAAAAACCACGACCAAACCATCACCGTTGGCCTTGTTGCTAAATACGTCGGCAATGAAGACACTTACATCTGTGTGACCGAAGCTTTGAAAGCCGCCGCCGCCCATCATGATGTCAACCTAGACATCAAGTGGATTAACGCCGAAACCGTCACCGATGAGCAATTAGCCTCAGTTGATGGCATCGTTGTCCCTGGCGGTTTTGGTCTCCGCGGCGTCGAAGGCAAAATCGCTGCCGCCACCTACGCCTTGGAGCACGACAAGCCTTACCTTGGACTCTGTCTCGGCCTCCAAGCCGCCTGTATTGCCGCCGCTCGCCGCGGTGGTCTAAAAGGCGCCGGCTCCGAGGAATTCCTAAACGACGAAAACTACAAAAAACCTAAAGATTTTAAGAACGTCATTTACATCATGGCCGACCAAAAAGGTAAAGAGCAAACCGGCGGCACTATGCGCCTCGGTGATTATGATGCTATCTTGAAAAAAGGCACTAAGACCGCCGCTATTTACCAAAAAGAGTACGACGACAAATGCTACATTGACGGCACCGAGCCTCTAAAATCCGGCGACGTCAAAGTTGTTGAACGCCACCGCCACCGCTACGAAGTCAACCAAAAATATCTAAAGGAAATTGAAAAAGGCGGCCTCATCGTTTCTGGTGCCTCCAGAGACGGCAAACTCGTCGAATTCGTCGAAGCTCCAGATAAAACTTTCTTCATTGCCACCCAAGCCCACCCCGAATTCAAATCCCGCCCTCTCGCCGTCCACCCATTGTTCTACCACTTCGTTAAGACATTAACGATAATATCTTAACGACTCAATCGGATTCTTGCGCGCCGCCTTCACCGCCGGATACATCCCAAACACCACCCCAATCGCCACCGACGTTGAAAGCGTCACTATCACAATCCCCCAATCGATATACGGCGCAAACGGCGTAAATACCGATACTAAGAAAGCAAACGCATAACCCAGTATAAAGCCCAACATCCCACCAGCCAAACTCAAAATCAACGCTTCAAACATAAATTGCAACAGGATATTAAAACTACTCGCTCCCACCGCTTTTCTAATCCCAATTTCTCGCGTACGTTCCGCCACTGACACCAACAGAATATTCATCACGCCAATCCCACCAACAATCAAAGATACGCTCGCCACCACCGTCAACATTCCCGATACAATCGTAAACAACCCTCCCGCCGGATGCGAAATCGCATCACCATACAGCACCTCAAAATTCTCGTCCCCCACCTTCTCCGCCTTCAAGAAATCTTTCATCTCGTCAGACAAACTCGCCAGTACGCCCGTATTCGCCGCCTTTACATTAATCTGTTGTACCTGGAAAGTCCCGCCAATCTTAGCCAGATATTCCGCATCCACCAGCATTGACGAGTCAAAATCCACATTCGAGAAGTTAATCGGATCTTCCATCTCCTCTAGCATCCCCACCACAATAAACTTCTGGTCCATCAAAGTAAACGTCTTGCCCACCGCCTCATCTGCCGTTCCAAATAATTCCAAAGACAAAGTTTTACCCACCACCGCCGCATTCTGAACTTTCTGAGACAAAAATGTACCATTAAGAAGCTGTAAGTTCTGTACCCTATTGAGATCCATACTCGTCCCAATCACGCTCGCAGAGCTAATTGTCCTATCCTCCGCCGACAAAGTCGCCACCCCCGCCGCAATCGGCGCCGATGCTTCCACATTAGAAAGCCCCGCAATCGCCCGCGCATCCTCAAGCGTCAAGTTAGAAGTAAGATATTGATTTGCCGAAGTCAACCCATCCACCACTGATTCCACCGCATCCGTATGTTTTGCCGGCCGCACCACCACTAAATCCGCCCCCATCGCCTTCACCTGCAGAGTAATCATATTGTTAATACTTCCCATCAGAGACAAAATCAAAATAATACTCGCCACACCAATCCCAATCCCTAAGCATGTCAAAAAGCTCCGTGTCCGATTTCTCCGGATTGATTCCTTAGCTAGCGCATAATGTGTCCGAACAAGTAGTGCCATTACCTTTCCTCCTCCTCAGTAATTTGCTCCTCCTCGTCCAAATCCTCAGATTTCTTCCCTGAAAGCGCCGCCTTTACTTCTTTCAAAATCTTGCGTTTCCTAAAATGAATCTCCACCGGCTGCGGCAAATCATCATCATCCACAGTTTTTATATCCGTATCAATTTGCCCATCCAGCATATGAATCACCCGCGTCGCATACGAAGTCAACGCCGGGTTATGCGTTACCATAATAATCGTATTTCCCTCCGAATGAATCTCTTTAAGCTCCTCCATCACCACGTGCGACGACCGCGAATCCAGATTCCCCGTTGGCTCATCCGCCAAGATAATCTCCGGGTCCACCACCAGACTCCGCGCAATCGCCACTCTCTGTTGTTGACCACCAGACAACTGGTACGGCATGTAGTACTCACGCTCCTGCAACCTAAATCTATCCAGCACCTTATCCGCCATCAGCTCCCGGTGCGTCTTAGTATAACCAGCATACACCATCGGCAATGTCACATTATCAAGCACCGAAAGATGCGGAATAAGATTGAAATCCTGAAAAATCACCCCTATTTTCTTAGCACGGAGGCGTGCCTTTTTCCGCTCCGACGCCCGCTCAATCGACTGTCCATTCAAGATATACTCACCCTCACTTGGCTTGTCTAGAAGCCCCAGGATATTTAGAAGTGTGGTTTTGCCACAGCCAGACGGACCCATAATCATGATGAACTCACCTCTTTTTACCGTCAAATCAAAATCACGCAGTGCATAAGACTCGGCATCCCCCACCCCATATCGTTTAGAGACACCCTTAAGATCAATAATTACATCCGCTGGACTCATAAACTGAGTTTACCACAATAGTTAACAGATTGAAAGCATAAGCGACCACTTTTTTCAAAAAAGTCAAATCTTAGCAAAATCTCGTGCCTTTTATCACATTAACGCCATGAAAACCATCGCTTTAAATTAGTATGATATAATTAAAGCATTAACGTAAGAAGCTAGATATGAATAAAAAATAATCTTTCCAGATTAGACTTTTCGGAAAGGAGACTATGATTGAAATCCAAAATGTCACCAAAAAATACGGCGACAAAAAAGCCCTAAAAAACATCTCTTTTGAAGTAGGAAATGGAGAGATTTTTGCATTTATTGGGCATAATGGTGCCGGAAAAACCACGCTAATCAAATCCATCATGGGGATTCATGATTTTGACGAAGGTGATATCTTGATTAACGGCAAATCCATCAAAAAAGAGCCGGTAGCATGCAAAAAAGAAATGGCGTATGTGCCAGACAACCCGGAACTTTATGAAAACATGAAAGCGATTAATTTTATCAATTTCATTTGTGATATGTACGAAACACCACAAGATAAAAGAGAGAAAAACATCAAAAAGTATGCAAAAGAATTTGAGATTGAAGAAAACCTCGGCGACGTAATTTCCTCATTTTCCCACGGAATGAAGCAAAAAGTGGCACTAATCGCGGCACTTTCACACGATCCAAAGGTACTAGTCATGGATGAACCGTTTGTAGGATTAGACCCAAAAGCAGTGTTTGATATGAAGGAAATTATGAGAAAAATGATAAAGGATGGCAAAACCATCTTTTTCTCAACGCATATTTTGGATGTGGCAGAAAAATTATGTACGCGGGTGGCAATCATCAAAAAAGGCGAGCTAGTAAAAGTCGGCAGCATGAGGACGGTAAAAGGCGACAAATCGCTTGAAAAAATCTTTTTGGAACTAGAAAAATAATGACACGCATAGGTTCACTCTTAAAAGCTTGCCTGACGGAGGATATGAATATTTTCAATCTCCGCAGTAAAAAGAAAACCACTGGCAAAAAAGCCCTCCCAGTATTGCTCGCATTGTTAATCGGCGGAGCAGTATGGGGATACGCAAACATGATGTTAGATTCTCTACTTCCATCAGGGTCGGGTTTTGTTATGTTAACGCTATTTGCAATCATCACTTCGTTATTAACACTAATAGAAGGCGTATACAAATCTGGAAGTTTATTGTTTAACTGCACCGATGACAACTTGATGCTATCTTTACCAATCAAAAGATCCACAGTGCTGTTTGTGCGGGTGTTTAAATTGTATGTTTTTGAAATGTTATACAACGCATTATTCCTAGTACCAGCCATGATTGCCTACGCAATGCGCGTGGATGTATCGTGGTCGTTTTACTTAACATCCATAATGGCAATTTTACTGCTCCCCATCATACCAATTGTTATCGCCTGCCCAATTGGAGCATTCATCTCAGCAGTTTCATCAAGATTTAGAATGAAAAATATAGCACAAATTGTGTTAACGGTAGCAATAGCACTTATAGCTTTGTATATTTCTTGGAACCTAGAAGGAGTATTCCAAAATATCGCAGCGCATGCAGAAAGCATCAACGACTTTATCACTAAGATTTATTATCCAGTGGGAGCATACATAAGCATGATAACAGATTTTAGCTGGGTAACTTTGGCCATTTTCATAGCAGTAAATATCGCAGCTTTTACGTTAATGTGTTTAATCCTAGGAGTAGTCTATTTTAGAATCAATTCCAGAGCCAAAATCACGCGGGTCAACAAGCATCATAACGAACACAAAATCAAAAGCCACAAGGTAATGGTGGCGCTTGTTAAAAAAGAATTAAGAAAGTTCATAGATTCCCCAGTGTTCGTAGTAAACGCCGGCTTTTCCCTAGTATTATTTGTCATAGGGACGATACTGATCTCAGTAAATTATCAGAGTCTAGCTGGCATATTGAACCAGTACGGAATGGGCGAAAAGATTGACGAAGTTGGCGAAATGATTAGAATGTTTGCGCCACTAGTTTTAATGAGCCTGCTTCTAATGGGAGCGCTAATGGGCTCAATTACCAGCTCAATGATTTCCCTAGAAGGAAAGTCGTTTAACATCTTAAAAAGTTTACCAGTAAAGCCTTGGACGATAATTATGGGCAAAGTTTTAACAGCGGTATTGATTATGCTACCATTTTTAATTATTGGTGACGTAGTAATGATAGTAAGATTTGGATTTAATCTGCCAGAGATTTTGTTGACGATAGTAGCTACATTAGTATTTCCGATGGTAGCAGAACTCATTGGTATTATAGTCAATCTAAAATACCCAAAGATGAATGCTAAAAATGATGCCGAAGTAGTAAAGCAAAGCGCAAGTTCAACAGTGGCAGTATTCTTAGGACTAGGAATGTTAGGCGTCTCGGCCTATTTGATTATCCAGTTGGCCATTTTAAAATGCCCAACTGATTTAATTATGGGCGGAGTAGTAACAGTCTACACGCTAATTATGCTAGGATTAATTCTAATCCTAAAACGCAGCGGCAATAAAATGTTTATGTCAATTGACGCCTAATTTTAAGTAACTCTTGTCGAACTTTGACTTTTTTAATCGCTTATGCTATATTGAAACCATGAAAAACTTTTTGAAAAAAATCCAATCCCATAAAGTCTTACTTTGTCTATTTTCTATCATCATTTCATCTCTTGTTGCTATCATCATCTGGCCACTTCTAGACTTCCTCTATGCCTCTTTCATCACCCATACGGCTTTCATCTACTCTCCTTTTGACCACATCTTAATGCCAGTTATCGTCTGTACTACTATTGATATCGTCCTCTTTATCCCCACCATTGGCCTTGAAAAACTCCCTAGAAAATCCACCACTAAAACTTCCAAAAAACCCAAGAAAAAATAGTCATAAAATATGCTAGAAGTTATTATTAGTGCAATCGTCATCTCTCTCGTTGGCACCATTGCACACTTTCTTTATGATATTACTAACCACAACAAGTTTATCGGTCTTTTTACCGCCGTTAACGAAAGCACTTGGGAACACATCAAAATCGCCCTCACCCCTATTCTGCTTTGTGGTCTCTACGATGGTTTTGTACATGGAGAAAATCCTAACTATTTTCTAGCCAAACTCGTTTCGCTTGTTACTCCAATTATCATTATCCCTTGTATTTTCTACGGTTACAAATCCATCTCCAAAAAACCCATTTTAGTTATCGACATTCTCAGTTTTTACCTCGTCATTTTCTTGAGCCAATTCTTATTCAAAGTCATTATTGACTTGCCAGCCATTCCTTACCTCTTTGAATATTTATCTTGTGCCGGCTTATTTGTCGTCTTTGGGGCTTACTGCGTCCTTACCCTAATGCCACTCAAACTATTCATTTTCAAAGACCCCATCTCCAAAAAATACGGTTTCCGCGCCCATACCGACACCTTCAATCCTTTCAAAAAGAAAAAATAACGGCAAACTGCCGCTAAAATGGCGGAAGGGACAGGATCTCCTGATCCAGCCCTTCCTTGCACAATAAAAACACGGAGCAAGCTCCGTCTTTTTATTGTGATGGCGGAAGGGACAGGATTCGAACCTGCGAAAGCCTTGCGACCTTACACGCTTTCCAAGCGTGCTCCTTAAACCACTCGGACACCCTTCCAAATTGTATCTACATTATATCAAAAAATCCACGCCTTGCCTAGATATTTAATGTTATAATGTAATCATAAAAGGAGTTTTTTATGCCAACTAGCAAATCAGCGAAGTCAAAATCAGCCAAATCTACCAAAACCAAATCCACTAGTTCAAAAACCACCAAAACCACGGCTAGTCCCGCCCCTAAAAAAGGTCTCCCTATCGGCGCCGTCATCGCCATCGTCATTGGCTCTGTGGTCGGCGGCCTTGCCCTCATCATTGGCGGATTTGCCCTAGTTATGTTCACCGCCACCCCAGCCATTCAGCGTGGCACTCGCGACGCTGAAAGAATCAACCACGTCGCCGAAGTCGCCACCGCCATCACCAATTATCAATCTAATAACCGCGGTAAAATGCCTACCGATTGGACCTCTTTCCAATCTAAATACCTAAGCGATTTAAGAGATCCTGACGGCGTAAAATACACTATCAAATCCTGCGACTATTCTGCTGGTACTTGTAAAGATGTCAAGCAGCTAGATTTTAGCACTGACAAATACACCATCTATGTCGCCACCGGCGCCGTCTGCAAAGACACTGAAACTCTCATTTCAAACAGCAGCTCTCGCCGCTTTGCAATTTACATTGCCACAGAAACCGGCGACGGCTACTGTTTCAGCAACTAACCTATTATTCATTCAATGGACATCTGTAAAAAAGCTGAGCAAATTTTCGAGTGGGGCATTCAAGAAAGAGGCACTGATAAGACTTCTGACCTCTGGGTCAAACATTCGTATGCCGCCGCTAAAGTTGCTAAAACCATCGCCAAAAAAGCTAATCTAGATTACAACCTTGCCTACGCAATGGGCCTTCTCCATGATATCGGCAAATATGTCGGTCACACCGAAGTCCTTTCTACTCACATTGTCAAAGGCTACGAAAAAATGCTAAAAGAAAACGAGCCAGAAATTGCTAAAATTTGCATGACTCACTCTTTCTGGCCAAAAGAAAAAGTTACCGAGCTAGACGCCAAAAATAAAATCGGAGACCTAAATGATACCCAAAAAATCAAAGATTTTATTAACGCTACCAAATATAATGATTACGATAAACTTATTGCTCTTGCCGACCACATGAGTGGGGCTCATGGCATCACCACTATCGAACGCCGTTTTTGTAGTATCCTTGCCAGGCACAATCTTAAACACCCCCAAGCAGACCTCATCGCACTCTTTGAGCTTAAATCCCACTTTGATAATCTTTGCAAAACCAACATCTACGAATTATTTCACGACGAAATCGCCGAATCACCTTTCCGAGGTACACCCGGCGGATACTATTTATCGCACAAAGACAAAAACATCTAAACCCTTGTAGCCTCCAGGGCATCATACAATTCACCAGTCCGCTTGCTTTTTTCCGCCGCTGCCTGCTGTCTTTGTTTTATATATTCAACACCGTCCTCGGCCTTGCCAGTTGTTCCTATTACTTCTCTCGCGTACTCCGCATCAGGAGTATAAGCTTTATGCGCCAACATATCTTTCATCCCCTTACGCACCGTCGCCGCCTCAGCCATATCAGCATCCTCCGCTTTTGCCATCATATACGCCTTGTCAACATTTTCTACCGCTTCTGGATGCTCGGCTTTGTACTTATCGCCCGCAAACGGCACTTCCTTTACAGTATCCCAAACGTCATTAGCTCCACCATTCCCCGCTTGTTCACCTACATTATTAAGCGTCTCGCTCATTTTTTCCTCCTAAGTTAATTCTTATAAAGATTGTACCCCCCCCCGACACATTTTGTCAACACCTTGACACCTCTGTTTCTTATGCTATAATATTGCTCAATGAATATTTTAAGCATTGAAAGTTCTTGCGACGAAACCGCCGCCGCCATCGTCTCTGGTGACCCCAAAAAAGGCACCCCAGAACTACTTTCCAGCGTCGTTGTTTCCCAGATTGATATTTTCAAAGAATACGGTGGTGTCATCCCCGAAATCGCCGCCCGCTCCCATCTCGAAGCCATCTTACCGGTCATTCATAAAGCTATGCAAGACGCCGGCTTCAGGCAAAACGACTGGGACAAAATCGACGCCATCGCCGTTACTCACACCCCCGGCCTCCTCGGTTCTCTCTTAATCGGCACCCTCACCGCCCGCACCCTTGCCATCCTACACGACAAACCTCTCTACGCCGTTCACCACTTAAAATCCCACATCTACGCCAACTGGCTAGAAGCAGAAAAATCTATTCCTGAATTTCCGCTTCTAGCCCTAGTCGTCTCTGGCGGCCACACCCAAATCATCTACATGAAAGCTCACAATCAGTTTGAAATCATCGGCACCACCAGAGACGACGCCGTCGGCGAATGTTTCGACAAAGTCGCCAAAATTCTCGGTCTTCCCTACCCTGGCGGCCCATCCATCAGCCAAGCCGCCAAAAACGGTGACCCTAAGAAATATCATTTCCCTCACCCCAAACTCACCGCCCCCGCTCGCGCCGGCAACAACTCGTCAAAACACACTGATTTAGATTTCTCCTTCTCTGGCCTCAAAACCGCCGTCCTCCGAAAAATCCAAGAGGAGCTAAATCTCCCTCTAAACCATCCCTCCTACGATCTTAAAAACCACCTTACTAAGCAGCAAGTCGCCGATTTCGCCGCCAGCTTTGAGCAAACCGCCGTTGACATTCTCCTAGAAAACCTCCAAAAAGCCACTGAAAAGTACCCAGATGTCAAATCTATCGTCATCGCCGGCGGTGTCAGCGCCAACGCCCGGTTAAGACAGGCCGCAATGCTCGTTAATTTTGCGGGATCTTTGCGGCAACGGGCCGCAAGGATAGGGCTGACACCCGCGACGGCGGGCTGGCAGCCCGGTGCCCGCAAAATAACGAGCGAGCGGCCCGTTTTCTTTCCGCCGCTTGAATTCGCCGGCGATAACGCCGCCATGGTCGGTGCCGCCGCTTTTTACGAAATCGCCTCCGGCGTCCAACCTACCAACCCTTATCAACTAAACATTCTTCCTAGAAAAGACATTTCATAATATACTTATTTTATGAACCACAAAAAATCAACCAAAAATCAGGTCAAAACGCCGTCAATCCCTAAAGACCCTAGCCTGGAACAACTCTTAAAATCCCCTGCTCTTGCCCTCGGCCTTGCTCCGCTCCTTTTTGGTCTTTCTCAAATCGTCATTTTAGGTTACAACTGGATTTTTGAAGGTTACGCCGGCAATCTTTCTCTCACCGTCTCCCGCTACGTCGGCCTTAATCTCTGGACTTCTATCCTTTTTGCCATCTTTAACACCGCCATCACCATCATCATGTTCCGTTATTACCTCTCTCTTAGAAAATCTCGCTCCACGCTCTGGTTTATCCTCGGTTGTTTAGAATCCCTCAGCTTCCTTATCCTTTCGTTTTTCCCACACAACACCTTCATTGAAGACCCCAGTTTAAGAGAACTCGTTTGCCAAATCCACATCAAAAGCGCTCACGTCATGTTTGTCTCTATGTTCGGTATGGCCATAGAGACCTTCCGCCTCTCTCGCCCAAATCACCTCAAACCACTCCAAAACCTCCCTCTCCTAAAATCACCAAAACGCCTCCTTATCCCTAAAAACGTCGCTCCCATATGTATCGCCTTTATTGCCTACGGAGTATTCTACTTCACCGTCTATCTCATCAACTGGACCGCCGTCACAAACCACATCCTCATCCTAGAATCTGGCTACATTTATGCCTTCATGGCCTTCCTCATCCTTACCCGCAAAATCCGCACTTCAGACATCGAACCCCTTAAACAATAGCAACCTACTTCCAATCTAAAAGCTTCCGCGTCAAATTCACAATCAGCCCCTTCTCTGAAGGCTCACTTTCTGCAATCAAAAGCGCCAGCGCCGTCAGCGCCCTATCCGAAATTTTTGTCTCACCCTTCTCTGTTAAATGATAATCATTCATCGTCAAAAATACGATAAAAAGCAGCGACCCAATCCGCTTATTCCCATCATAAAACGGATGATCCTTAATCACAAAATACAAAAGATTGGCCGCCTTCTCCGCCACTGACGGATAAAGGTCTTCCCCATCAAAACTCTGATAAATCGCCGAAAGCGCCCCCGCAAAACTCCCGTTTCGCACTTTGCCAAACAATTCACCCCCGTTAACCGACGTCCTAAGACTCGCAACCACCTCCTCACACAACTCCGGCGTCAGCTCTTTCACTCGACCAGCCTTCTTGTCAGCCTTCCCCCCAGCCTTTTTACCACCCATCTCATTTACATAGGAAAGATCAATAAACCCATCATCGTATTCTTTCAGCATTTCAAAGCTCCCCGCATACTTAGAAATCACCTCTAATACTCCGTTCGCCTCCCCCGCATCAAGCTCCTGCCGCGCAATCAGCCGCCGCACCACCCCCATCATATTTTCCACATCAGCTAGCCGCTTCGCCGACAGCTGTTTGAGCCGCCGCTCATTCACCGCCACACCCCCTACGATATATTGCTTGAGTGTTTTCGTTGCCCAAATCCTAAAATCCGTCGCCTTCCGCGAATTCACCCGATATCCCACTGAGATAATCGCATCCAAATTATACATGCTCACTTCGCGCCGCACCTCACGTTTCCCCTCTGTTCGAACTATTAAGTTTTTCTTAATAGTTCGTTTTTCCTCTAATTCCCCATCTAGATATACTCGTTTCAAATGCATGTTGATATTTGGCACCGTAGTATCAAACAATTCCGCTATTTGCGCCTGCGTCGCCCAAATCGTCTCCTCTTCCGCATCAACATTAAACACTACTTCAAAAGAATCTGCCTTATAAATCGCCAACTGTTTTTCTTCACTCTTTTCTGTCATTTTCGCACCCTTCTGCCCACCGTTAATACTATTACTCATATCTTACCACACCCGTATACCTCGGTAAACCTCCCTCGCACACACCCCCTGTGGAAAACTCCCACTGCCCCTGTGGAAAACTTGCATATTACAACACATTTTACAAACAAATCAAGCTATGTTATAATAAACACAATGGAAATCCCGCTTCAACAGACCAAAAATTGGCAAAATTTGCTCAAATCTCAAAATGAGACCACATTTTTTGAACAAAAAAACGATTATACCATGTTAATTGTCGAAAAAACTCGCAAAATCGGCGGAACCTACTTTTATTTACCCTACGGACCATATGCCCGCACCAAAAATGCCGCTAAAGCCGCTTTAGAGCGCCTAGAAGCCCTCGCACAGCAAAAAAACGTAACCTTTATCAGAATTGAGCCTCAAAACGCAGAAAACGCCTCAGAATGGCTCAAAACCAGCAAAATCATCAAAAAAGTCAAAAAATCCAAAGATTTAAGCCCTAAAGAGACCTGGGTGCTTGATATCACCCCAGAAATGAGCGCTCTTTACCAAAATATGAAGCAAAACACCAGAAATCTTTGCAAAAATTACATGAAAAAAGGCATCCGCGTGGAAAAATACCAATTCGACCCTAAAAATCCTGCAGATTCTGCCGCCAAAATCCAGATTTTAGCCGACCTCCAAAAACAAGTTGCCAAAAATCACAATTTCACCGCTTTTTCCGAAAAATATTTAAAAACCGAGTTTGAGCAGCCTTTTGCCACCCTCTACGTCGCTTATTATGACCCTAAGTTAGACCCCTCCTCAGAAAAAATTGCCAAAAAAGCCTTCCCTCTGGCTGCTTCCCTGTTTTTCGACCACGAATCCACCAGATTTTACATGCAATCCGCCAGCGACTACCGCTACCGCAAGCTCCCCGCCACTTATGCCATCATCAACGAAGCCATCAAGGACGCCAAGGCAAAAAAGCTCAAAAATTTCGATTTTTGGGGTATCGCCCCAGACGGCGCCCCAAAAACCCATCCTTGGGCCGGCTTCACCAGCTTCAAAAAATCTTTCGGCGGCGCCGAAAAACACTATTCCGGCACCTACGACCTCATCCTAAAACCCGCCAAATATCAACTCTACCAAAAAGCCCGCACTTTGAACCGCACCTTGAGAAAAATCCGCAGATAAAAATAAAATCTGAGACGCGACATGTGAAAAGCTCGGCGTGTATCCAGGCTGAATTGAAGTCAAAATGACAACGTAGTGTCATTTTGACAATTCACCCCACGCCGAGCTTTTTATGTGAGCGTGCTCAGATTTTATTTTTTATTGTATTTATCTAGTTTAAACAGCGCCGGCTTTTCCCCATCAATAATTCCCTGCGCCTCCCGCATCAATTTTTCAAGTTTCGCCTCAGAATTTGCCGACCCTACGTGCACCATTCGCACCACCTTACCGTACTCCTTATAGCACACTTGCACGCCAGTCGCCCCCGACCCCGTCTTAAATTTCCGAATATACGCCATACCACTATTTTACCACACATCGCGCGTCCACAAACTTCGCCACCAGCCTCCACCCCCGCTAGCCACCCCACTTTTCCCCACCTGCGCAAAAATCCACTACTTTTTTCAAGATTATCCTTAGAAACCTATTGACTTAGCATCCCGCTCGTGCTAAAATCAAGTTAGAACAGGTCATAGCACGTAGGTTAGAATTTTAGGAACAAACACACAATTTGGTAAGTCGGCCGCAGCCGTTTTTGGCAATAACCTGCATTAAGTAGCAAAAACCGCCAAAACAGCGATAAACCGCCTTAAAAAAGTAAAATGCCATTAAGAGGCAATATTGTCAATGGTGAGACATTTTTTGGATATAAAAGCAAACTTTTTTCACATTCCGTTTTCACAGGGAACTATCTCTGTAATTTTTCACGCAAAAATACCCCTAATTTCTGCGTGAAAAAAGGCCGCCCATACAGGCAGCCTTTCACAACCCTATAAGGGAATTAGCGTGCTGAATTACTTAATCTCTAACCCTGAAACGCCTTAAGCGCTTCCAGCAAGGCCTCATATTCCTCCTGCGAAATCAAGAACGAACAATTCGATACTTTGACGACTATATACTCCATGTCGGTAACATCTTCCATCTCTAAATAGTCTTCATCCCAGTTAAACCGCTGACGCAAGGCCTCACCACTGTCCAAGATTTTATCGTAATACTGGAAATGTTTATCTACTAGAATCTCACGCCCGTCCCCACTGGCCTTCTTTTGATGCACAAAAGTCTGAACCTCTGCTACCTCAGACAGCGTATTCTTAGAGAAGGTAACGCTACCCGACTTCTTAGAACTGTAGCCTCCGCGTAAATATACGCAAACGGAATAATAGTCACTCAGTTCGCCACAGTCATATTCTACGTTGCTTTGCCGTACTCCAGCATCCTTCATCATTTTCTCAAAATCTACCATCGGCAACACTTCGCTAACCTGGCCAGAATCGTCAACCATTACGGCAAAACCAGATTGTTCGTCTATGGCACGTCCGCCAGAATCAACGGCCACTATACTCTGTATATTATCAATATCTTTTTTCAAATTATGTATAATATTACCTAGTATTATGGCTACTATACCAGATACAACCATAGCTACCATCAGTCCCACAGCCGCTGCCCCCAAAGCTGAAACCATTTGAGTGTCTTCCTGATTTAGCTCTAATGCATTTATTCGATTAGCATGTTCTAGCATCTTATTGCTCATACGACAAAGCTCTTTTTCTTCATTCTCGCCTAGTTTTAGCCCCGGCAATTTCTCGTCCAGCAAATCAGGCACTTTTTCATCCAAAAGCCCCGGCAATTTCTCGTCAATCATCTTTGAAAGCTTCTTTTTTTTCACAATCCCACCTCCTATGGAAAAACTTCAAGCACACTAAAATATAAAATAACCATGCCGCAACAGGGAACCCCCAAGAAACAACATCGAAAATTATTCTACCATATTCCCCCCAAAAACACAACCAACCCCACCCCTACAACCCTTCAAACATTGTAGAACTATAGGCTGCAAAATGCCTTAAAACGAGCCTAGCCGCTATACACGCAGCGAACGGAGCGTCCATATCTCTTGAAGTCATTGCGAGCTGGATTAGCATTAGTAGAATTGATGTATAATAGGTAAGCGTTACTGCCACTACTAGCACTAGATGACCAGTAGCTTCCGCTCGTACCGCGATAGAACATACGAGTGCCGCCCCAACTCCCGGCGAAAACGAAATTATTAGGGTATTTGCGCCAGTTATTGGAGGCTTCAAAGGTAGAGATAGTGCCAGTCGTACCGTTATTTAGAGCGCCTTGTAAGGCTGGAAAATCTTTAGAGGCACCATTTGAGGTTGGCAGTCTCCAACCGGTCGGACAGATGCTAGTGTACGCATCTCCAGAAGTAACATTGGACGAACTATTGATTGCAGATAGCCATGAGTATTGGCCACCGTAGCTATACCATTGGTAATATGGTGAACCTTGGTTGGATACGGCTAGTGGGTCTAGAGCGCGATTAATGTTAGTGAGGCTGTATTGTTGATAGAGTATATCGTCATTAGTCGAGAAGCTAGTAGTTTCCGTACCAGAACCGCTATAGCGTAGGTTTTCTACTATCCAACATTTATCGTCAGCTAGTTTGGCTACGGCGTAGGTGTTACTATCGCGGCTATCAGTGAGAGCAGTAACTTGACCAGAGCTGAGGCTAGAGCAACCAGTCCAAGTCTGTAGGCTACCGGCAGATGGGACCCAGATAGCGTAGAAGACTAAGCCCTTAGTACTAAGGCTAGAGAGCATATCGGCCGTATCGGCACTAAATAGCGTTTGATTCGGACCAAACATGGTGCCGGTACCATCTGCCTTAGTGTTCCAACCGGCAAAGCCGTAGCCAGTCCTAGAGAAGTTTGGAGAGTAGAGAGTGAATTCGGTGGTACTACCAGAAAGAGTGGCGCTATCAGTAACGTTACTTGCAGTCGAAGAAGTCATATAGACAGTAGTCTGATTCGGCATCTCACCAACTACATTGGTGCCATTCTTGTCATAGCAGATTTGGTTAGGGATAGGGTCTAGGCCATTACACTTTGGATTTTCTTCCCAAATGGCGTAGAGTGTGGCAGTACCAGTAAAGCGTGTGGTAGTACCAGAACCAGATTGGTCATCTGATAGGACTGTGAAGCTATCACCAGCGATGTAAAGGCCATCTGGACCGGAACCACTGCCCTGTTTACTACTAGCGGATGTGGACCAACCAACAAACTGGTAATCGTCACGCGTTGGGGTGGTATTTGGGATAGTAAAGGTCTTACTCTGGGCAATAACAGTATCAGTCATAGGTTCTGGGAGATTAGCGACGGTAGCATCAGTGTTTTTGTCAAAGGTGAGAGTGTAGTCTACTGGAAGTGGGTTACCTACGGCAGTGAAGACTAATCTGTTCTTATAAATACCAGCTTTCTTGGCGGTGTTAACGTTAGCACCTACGCCAATGCTGGTTCTGGAATCACTAGATACAGTATCTACATCATCGCGGAGAGTAGTAGTGGTGCCGTTTACTGGGACGCTGAAGTAGTTAGCGATATTACCACCAGAAAGAGCAGTATTATGGATAGTCTCATTCCAGGCTTTACTAATACCCCACATGTTCTGGTAAGCAGAATTAGCGGCGGAGAAGTTTGCTTCTGAGACTGGGTTTTCTGGAGTGGCAGTGTTGGCTAGGCTAGTAATGGTGTCACTATAGGTGAGGTTTACTAGACTATTGGTATAGGAGGCAGCAGTAGCTGGGGTGGTTTCTGAAGTAGTACCGTCAGTCTTATAGTCTGAGGTTAGGTAAAGGTTATAACCAGTGTGGTTAGTGCTATCTACTTGGAGGATGAGGTTATTCTTGGCAAAGGCACCAGTACTAGTAGGAGTAATGGCAAGTGGGAGGGTAGAAATAGGATTAGTACCAGTACTGTCTAGAGCACGGATGGAGATGACTGGATCAATAAAGACATTGACATCAACGGTCTGAGTGGCAGAAGGAGTAGTAGGAGTGGTGTCAGCATAAGCGGAGGTAGTGAAGGTGAGAGCAAGGAGAGGCGTGGAGAGTAGGGCTAGGAAAAGAGTAGCAACAAAGTAAGTTGCTAAATTGTTTCTTCTATACCCCCCCCCCCAGAGCATAACTTTACTAGTTTCACTGTGAAAAACCTCCTGAGTTTATTAACCTTCTTGTGGTTATTTTAGCACAAGCGGGAAGTAAAAAGCAAGAGGATTTCCCTAAATTTTACAAATCAAAACATTAACACCGTAAAATCCTCAAAAAAACGTAACCAAAAAAACACGTTCGATAAAATTGAACACGTCCGCAAAACGTGTTCAATAAAATTGAACACGTATATTGACAAAATTGAACATGTATGCTAATATGTTCAATATGAACGCTAGCCAAAAAATCTTAGATATCCTCAAAAACGCCGAGCATCCTCTATCGGCCTTAGAAATCTCAAAGCTCGATGGTACCCCTAGTCGAACTTATACCGCCCATCTGCTATCTAATCTACTTAAGACCGGCCAAATCCAGCAGCTCCGTCAAGGCAAACACCTCCGCTACTTTGTCTCTACCACTATTTACGAAAAAACTCTACCCCTTAAAAATCTCCACGAAGACGAAGTCTGGAACGAAATCAGAAAAACTCCAAATTTCATCGCATCTCTCTCGGAACAAGCTGAAACCTCCCTACATTTTGCCTTTACCGAAATGCTAAACAATGCCATTGACCATTCTAAATCCGGCACCGCATCCATTAAACTAGAGTTCGTCAAAGAAGACGTCGCCTTTACCATCAGAGATTACGGCATCGGCGTGTTTAACAGCTTACAAGCCAAGAAAAACTACCCCGACACCATCACGGCCATCCAAGAATTAGTAAAAGGCAAAAACACTTCCGACCCCATCCACCACTCAGGAGAAGGCATCTTCTGGACTTCAAAAATCGCCGACTATTTTGAATTAAAAAGCTTCAATTACAGCCTAATCATTGATAATACTATCAATGATTACACTATCATACCCCTCAGCGAACCAATCCTCGGAACAGAGGTAACTTTCCGCATCAACCAACATTCAGAAAAATCCATCCGCGAACTTTTTCATCAATATGCCATTGACAAAAACAGTCTGTCTTTAGATGCTACTACCATACCCATTAAACTCTACGACCTCGGCGCAGCCTGGATTTCTCGTTCTCAAGCCAAAAAACTCCTCTCTGGTCTTGAGAAATACAAAAAAATTATTTTTGACTTTAACGGCGTAGATTTAATCGGTCAGGGTTTTGCCGACGAAATTTTCCGTGTCTTCAAAAATGCCCATCAAGACATTATTTTAGAACCCATCAACATGAATGACACTATCGCCATCCTCGTAAACGACGCCATATCAAACACAAACGCCGTCTAGCCCGCCAGTCTATTTTATGATAAAATAATACTATCTAAACGGAGTAACTATGAAATTCGCGACATCCTACGAACCAGGGAACTATGAACCAGATATTTACGCAGCCTGGGAAGCTGCTGATGAGTTTTTACCCGGCGGCAAAGTCGGCGCTGACAACGGAGACCAGCCCGCCAGCCAAGCCAGCTACAGCATTGTCATGCCTCCACCTAACGCCAACGGCAATCTCCACATCGGCCACGCTCTCACCATCGCCCTAGAGGATAGCCTCACCCGTTACCACCGTTTGAAGGGAGATCTCACCTGGTACATCCCCGGCGCCGACCATGCCGGCTTTGAAACTTGGGTCGTCTATGAACGCGCCCTGGAAAAAGAAGGCCACACCCGTTTTGAGTACAGTCGCGATGAACTCTATGCCCGGGTTTGGAACTTCGTTGAAGAGCAACGCGGTAATATGGAACTCCAAATTCGCGCCCTCGGCGCCTCTTGTTCGTGGAAAGACCTCACCTTCACCCTTGACGAAAACGTCATCCGCCGCACCTACGCCACCTTTGAAAAAATGTGGCAAGACGGCATGATTTACAGAGGTGAGAAACTCGTCAATTACTGTCCAAAACACCAGACTGCCTTTGCTGATATTGAAGTTGAACACCAAGACGAAAAAGGCCACCTCTGGGATATTGCCTACCCACTTACTAACCCTACTAAAGACAGGGAAGAAATCATCGTTTCCACCACCCGCCCAGAAACTCTCTTCGGCGACACCGCTGTTGCCGTCAACCCAGAGGACGAGCGCTACCAAGGCTTCATCGGCCAGACTGTCAAACTCCCGCTTACCGACAGGGAAATACCTATCATCGCTGACGAACATGCCGACCCAGAATACGGCACTGGCGCCGTCAAAATCACCCCTGCTCATGACTATGACGATTTTGAAGTTGGCACCCGCCACAACCTGCCAAAAGTCCAGGTCATTGGCCCAGATGGCACTATGCTAGATACTGCCGGCCCAGATTACGCCGGCCTCACCACCACCGAATGTCGCAAAAAAGTCTTAAAAGATCTCAAACAAAACGATCTCCTAAGGGGCGAAAAGGGAATCGTCCACTCTGTCGCCCACTGTTACAAGTGCGGTACCGTCATTGAGCCAACCTTGAAAGACCAGTGGTTTATCGATGTCAAACGCCTTGCCAGAACCGCCATCAATCATCTAGAAAAAGACGAAATCAAGTTCCATCCTGCCAGCAAAAAACAGGTCTTAATCAACTACCTAGAAGGCTTAAAAGATTGGAATATTTCCCGCCAAATTCCTTGGGGTATTGCCATCCCAATGTTTAAAAATCCCGAAACCGGCGAGTGGATTTTTGACACCCGCACCAATCTCCAAGAAATCGAAATCGGCGGCGTTCGCTATATCCGCGATGAGGATACTTTTGATACCTGGTTCTCCAGCTCCCACTGGCCAATCGTCTGTACTAACTGGGAAGAAGGCGCAGAAAATCCTTATTATCCGCTAAACGTCATGGAAACCGGCGCCGACATCCTCTTTGCTTGGGTCGCCCGTATGATTATGATGGGCCTCTACGTCACCGGGGAAGTGCCGTTTAAGGAAGTTTATCTCCACGGCCTTGTCCTAGATGAACACGGCCAGAAGATGAGTAAATCTAAAGGCAACGTTATCAACCCAATGGATATGATTGCCAAATACGGCTCCGACGCCCTCCGCCTTGGCATTTTAAGGGGTCGCTCCGCCGGTATGAACCAGGCCTTCTCTGAGCAATCCGTCGTCGCCGGCCGCAACCTCGCTAATAAGCTCTGGAATATCTCTCGCTTCGTCCAGGCCATCATCGATGAAGCCGAAGTTGAGGATACTATCGAGCCTACCACCGAAAACCCCGGTGAAGATTGGATTTGCCGCGAGATTAACGAAACCCGCTGGCAGCTAGAATCCCAGTTTAAGAATTACCGCTTTGCCGAGGCTGTTGAAAACCTCACCAACCTCATCTGGGACAAATACGCCGACTGGTTCATTGAGACCGAGAAAATCTACAAAAACACCGGCCTTCTCCGCACCACTCTAGAAGCCATCTTAAAAATGCTTCATCCTTTTGCCCCATTTGTCACTGAGACTATCTGGCAAAACCTTTCCTGGACTACTGGCTTCTTAATGTCGCAGAATTGGCCTGAGGACCTTCAATTTGACCCTATCAGCGCCGAGAATTACGAAAAGCTTATGTTAACCGTCTCTACGGTTAGAGGCACCTTGCAGGCCCTCTCAGAGGCTCACAAGGGCTTTGATAAGGCCGAGACCAGCCTGCTATTTGGCGACGACAGCCTAGTAGATGATAATCAGTTCCTCATCCAAAAGCTCACCGGTGTCAAATCCGTCACTTCCGCCGCCGGCCAACCAAGAGGCCTCCGCCTTGCCATCGCAAACCAAGAGGTTTACCTCGATGTCGCCGAGGACGTCGTCAAATCTTACCAAAACGCCCTCGAAACCAAAATCTTAAAAATCGGCAAAGAACTAGACGCCTTGAATCTCCGCATGATGAACCCAAACTACGTCGACAAAGCCCCAGCCAGCCTCGTCAACGAAACTAGAAACCTCATCGAAGAAAAACAAACCCTGATAGAAAACCTCAAAAAAGAGCTCGAAGTCATCTAATCAAAAATAAATGGGTGTCGAAAGGTTTTTTGCGCTACGTCGGTTTTGCTGAACATTTTGCGAACCAAGTCAAAAATCAGTCTGGTACGGCTCGAGTACGCGTCCCATCCGCGGCGGAGAGCCGACTAACAGACTGATTTTGACTTGACGTGAGCAAACCGTTCAGTAAAACTGATGTGAGCAAAAACCTGTAAGACAGGCCCCATTTATTTTTGGATTTTAGAACTTCAGCTTCTCTTGGATTTCTTTCATGTCAGCATCAGATAGTTTCACCTGCCGCCCATGCTTCCACGTCGGATCATGCGGCATTAGATGCACATGTGCATGCGGCACATCCGTCCCGATTACCTTCAAAAGCGTCCGCGCACCTAGCACTTCTTCCATCCGCACCGCCACTTTCCGCACCGTCTCCCATAGAGCCGCATAATCCTCCGGCGGCAGCTCATACACCTTATCCACCTCTGTTTTCGGAATCACCAGCGTATGTCCCGGCGTCTCCGGCGCAATGTCTAAGAAGGCCATCGTCCGCTCATCTTCATAGATTTTATAACACGGGATTTCCCCCGCCACAATTTTAGAAAAAACACTACTCATACCCAAATTATACCAAGTATTAAAACTTTTTCAAAATATGCTATAATTAAGCCAACTAAGTATAAGGATTTTTAAATGGACCCATCCAAGCCATCAAATGAACCGGCACCAGAAATGCCGACTAAGACAGAAGCAGAAACCTCGGCGCCAACAGAAACGCCAACAACGCCAACCGAGATGCCGACCGAGACAGAAGCGCCAAAAGAAACCTCAACAGAGACAGAAATCGCTACATCTCCTCAGCCAATTACCCCTACCAAACCAACCGACAAAAAGAAAATTATTGCTCTCGTTGTGGTCCTCGTTCTCATTGTTGCAACCTTAGCAACCGTCTTAATTGTTCAAAACCTCAATAATCGCAGTACCAAATCAACCAACACCGCCCCTCAAACATCCTCTGATGAAACCATTGATGACTCCGAAGACAATTGCGAAGATTCCAACTCGGACGATTGCAGAACATCAGAATCGTCGTCTGAACAATCATCCTCAGAAGTCGTCACCAAAGATACCAAAGAAGAAGTCAAATCTCTCATGGAGACCTTCAAATCTGCCGCTGAATCTGCTGCCGTAAACACTTTTGGCCAATCCATAGACCTCTCCATTACATATTACGATAACGGTGGCGTTTCTTATAAATTCGACGGCGCAAAAGTCGCCACCCCTACTACTGGCGTTTATTTACTATCTACTGCTAATACTTCCAATTCGGACACTCCTATCGTAGAAACAATGGACCGCGCCATCACTGCAAAAGCCAAAGAACTAGGCTTTATTGAATATACCGAGGTCATCTACAATCTCATGGAACGTCCAGCTTATTACCTTCCATCATCTCAAATTATTTGTACTGGAATCGATATTGGTACCCTCTATAGCATTGAAATTGGCTGCGCCTCTACTTCATGGCATACACAGGAATCCATCGACCTCGCCAATCAGCTTGCCGATGCCTACTACGCAAAAGTCGGTAACTACCCTTATAGCGTCAACGCTACCTCTCCAAAAATTGAAAATAGTCCGTATCACCCATACCAAAGAATGGAAACCGCAACGCTTGGCGCCGCCTTGCTATTTTATCGCACCTCCCCAGATGCGACATGGCAATTCTTTAAAGCCACCCAGGCTGCGTTATCTTGTGACGAGTTTAACACTCCTGACCTCCGCCGCGCTTTCGCCGGCACCACCTGTGTTACTAACGGCTACCAACAAGCTACCGTCACCGCCGATTAATCCTATGTTAATCTCTGTAAAAGTCAAACCAGGCTCAAAAATCGGACCAAAGTTAGAACAAGTAGGCGACAACGAATATGTCGCCTACCTCCGCGCCCGCGCACACGACGGGGAAGCTAACGCAGCCCTACTAAAATTACTAGCAGACCATTTTGACGTGCCAAAAACTTCTGTCATTATCAAAACCGGCCAAACCTCCAGAACCAAACTCATAGAAATCTAATTTGGCAGAAATGTCTAGGCAAAATTCAAACACATATATTTGCAAAAACAATAATATATGATATAATGTAAACATAGCTACCGTTCTAGCTAGCATCTTTTTGAAATTTTTGGTAACATAAATAGCCAAAAAGTACTTTTAATACGATGAAGGAGGGGATTGTGATGAAAGATTTAACAAAAATACTTCTTGATACTTCCTTAAACCCCGAAACAAGGGTTTATAGAATCGCACGTGAGCTTCGCGAGAATAACCGAATCAACGACGAATTATGGTATGCAATATTAGATTTAAAAGAAAAGCATTTCAAGGACATTCTATTCGAAGAAAACGAACAACAAATGTTATAATATATCCACAGTAGTTTTGCTAAGCTCTTTGAAAGGATGGTGATATGATGACAATCTATGAACGAATCGCAGACGAAATCTTTCTAGCTGATGCTCCACTAAATTCTCAGAATCAAAATCCCGAGTACAGAGAGTACCATCGTCAAACGGCCAATTGGCTAAAAGAATTAGTAGCGTATCGTAAGGCTGTGTCGAATATCCGTCACGAAATAGATAAGTGGCACGACAGAAAACATAGCAATCTGACGGATATACAATACCTTATTCTAAAAGACATTATCGACGAATATCTACCCAGAGAAAGCGAGGTGATATTGAATGACTACAACTAAATGTATCTGGTTGGCATGCATTGCCGGCCCAGAAAGCCTCGACGACTAACCATCCCCTCAGGTGGCCTTTAGGCCACCTTTTTCATTCATAAAAAATGGCGGAAGCGTCTGGACGAAGTTCAAAACATTCTATAAAGATTTATAATATTTAAAAAGTAACGGATATTTTTCTTTGTTTCATTAGATTAGTTGATTTTCCTACTAAAAAGTGATATAATGCCAAAGATGTGACAAAATCACATTACGGGCTATCGAGCGAGCTCGCAAACTAACCAGTTGGCGAGTAATACTCGCCGGTAACTCATTAACGGCGGGCAAGTAATTGCTCGCCTTTGTTCTTTAACAGAAAGGAGGAAACCTTATGTTGTTACAGCACGTGTATTACGCAACTTTCGCAGTTTTAGTTGTGGCAGTAGTCTATATGGTATTGCAGTACCGTGGTGTTGTCTCTATGAGCGAAGGCACAAAAAGCATGGCGCTCATGGCAGCACGGATTCGCAAAGGAGCAAGGGTGTTTGAATTCGAAGTGTGGCAAAAAATCACTATCGCATCGCTTGTTCTGGCGGCCTTAATATACCTATTCGTGGACAAGGCTTCTGCAATCGCTTTTTTGATGGGTGCAGTGCTCACCACTGCATCTGTCATTATAGGCATGAGCATAGCAACTTATGCAAATGTTAGAGCGTCAGCCATAGCATTAGCTACAATTGACGAAGACGATGAAACAGCTGGCGGAAAAACCGTTAGCGCGACAGTAAAAGCCAGCCAGATTTGTGGCATCTCAGTTCAAACAGCTCTAATTCTTGGGTTGGTTCTGATTGGAGTAATCTGGGGATTCGATCCGATTGCTAAAGCAACTAGCCTTATAAAAATCGAAGGGTTTGAGCTTGTAGCATCTGTCGTCAGGCTTACTGCCTATGGTCTCGGTTGGTCAATCGTAGCTATGTTTTGTAGAGTACCGGGTGGTATTTTTACTAAGGCGGCCGACATAGGTGCAGACTTAATTGGCAAAATCGAATTCCACTTCAAGGAAGACGACCACCGAAATCCAGCGGTTTTAGCAGACCAGGTAGGCGATAATGTCAATGATGTAGCTGGCAATCAGGCAGATCTTGGCGAAAGCACTACGGCTACTCCTAGTACAAGTATAATAACGGCAATCACAATGTATTCCACAGGATCAATAGCTGTTCTCGAAGGAGCAATAGCATATCCTTTTATTGTATTGACAGGTGGGCTGATCAGTAGTATGATTGGTCTTTATTATGCTTCGCACGCTAAGAAGAGTAAAAACCCGGCACACCAAATCAACATGTCAATGTATATTGCAGCTGGTGGCTCGCTTCTTGCAAGCTTAATAGCTTCATATATATGTTTTTATGGCAATAGTCCAGTAGATTTTAAAGCTGGATGGATGTCTCCGTTCCTTAGCACAATCTTTGGTATCGTTGCTGGAGTTGGAGTTGGGTTAATTGCTCAAAGGTTCACTGATATGGACAGCTGGTGGGCGAAATATATTGCTGAAAGAGCTGATAAAGGCCCTGCTATAGCGTCTTCCTTAGCTCAAGCTGCTGGCTGGATCTCCTGCCTTCCGGAAGTTGGGCTGGTACTTTTAATGTCATATTTTGCAGAAAAAGTTACTGGACCTTATGGTAGCGCAGTCATGGCTCTTGGTATGTTGTCATTCGTGGCACAGGCAATTGGGGCTGATGCATTCGGTCCGATTTCCGACAATGCTGGCGGTATTGCAGAAAGTTGTGAATTACCGCCTAAAGTGCGCAAAAGGACGGATAAAAACGACGCCTTTGGTAATGAATCAGCAGCAGTAGGTAAGGCATTCGCAATCAGCTCAGCAGCGGCAGTAGTCAAAGCTCAGTTGAATGCCTACGCTATGACTTACAGAGCAACCTCTCTAAACTTATTAGACGGGGATGTTACTCTCGGTATATTTATTGGCGTCGGAATGATGGCAATGTTCTGTGGACTGTTGGCAAAATTTACGCTCGATGCTGCAACAGTAATGGCAGACGAATGCCGAAGACAGCTCATGAAACCCGAAGTAAGGTCCGGCGAAGAACTCCCGGACGCAGAAGCCTGTATTAGAATTGCTACAAAATACGGCATCAGCAGGATGGTAATACCGGTTGCAATAGTTATTGTGGAGACTTTAGCGGTCGGTTTCATTTTCGGGGCAGATGCTCTCGGCGGTGCAATAGGTGGATCGATGTATATCGGCTTCCCGCTGGCCGTTTATTTCAGTAACACAGGCGGTCTGGCAGATAATGTCAAGAAGCGTTTTGAAGCTGAGCTGGTGACCTGTTTTGGCGATGATGCTGAAAAGTATAATTTAGCTTATTCGGCAGCAATTGTTATAGACACAATCGGCGACTGGATGAAAGACGTAGTAGCTACTGCAATTGATATCTTTATGAAAATACAAGGTATACTCGGACTGATGCTCGCACCAGCGTTCAACGCTTATCATCTACTGTAATAAGGTTTAGCACATTAAAAGACCCAATGATTTCATTGGGTCTTTTTATCTTTCTATAAAAATTTGGCGGAAGTGTTTGGACGAAGTTCGAGCTATCTTAATGAGTTGGCAATATCACCAAAATATGTTAAAATAAATATAGTTTAGATTTGGAACTATAAACCAAGTAGTAAATTAGGAGGTGTATTATTATGAAGACTAAATACAAAATTGATTGGTCCAATGCATTAAAAATCGGAAACAAAACACTCTATCGTATTATAGCAACACGAGACTTTGGCAAAATAAGGAAAGGAAGCCTTGGAGGATACATTGAATCCGAAGAAAATCTCTCTCAAAAAGGACGTTGCTGGATTTATGGTGACGCTAAAGTGTATGATAAGGCTAAAGTTTATGATGATGCTGAAATATATGGTGATGCTAAAGTCTATGATGATGCTGAGGTATACGGTCGTGCCGAAGTTTGGGCTCATGCCAAAATATTTGGTAGCGCTAAGGTCTACGACGCTGTAGTAGATGACAATGCAGAAGTATACGGCTCCGCTAAAGTCTATGGCTATGCCAAGATCTACAATCAAGCTAAAATTTCCGATACCGCCGAGATATATGACCATGCCGAAATAAGCGACAATGCAGAAGTATACGGCTCTGCTAAAGTCTATGACTATTCCGAGGTGTATGAATCTGCTAAAATCTACGATAATGCCGAGATATATGACCATGCCGTAGTATGTGGCGATGCCAAAGTATACGAATTCGCTGATATTTATGACTACGCCAGTATCTATGACAACGCCAAAGTATATGGTGACGCCGAGATATGTGACCATGCCGAAGTATGTGACGATGCTGAAGTGTTTGAATTTGCTAAAGTCTATGGCTATGCCAAAGTATGTGGCGATGCCGTAATCTGCGAAGACACCGAAGTGGGTGGCCATACCGAAGTAAAAAACTAAGCCGAGCGTATCTCCATCTAAGCACTTTAAAACGCCCATTTACTGGGCGTTTTTTCAACGCAAAATCTGGCGGGAGCGTCTGGGCGAAGTCCGAACAAAACTAATGTGGTATAATACAACTAGCTAAATCATGAAAAACAAAAAACAGCTAATTTCACTAGAATTAATCCACAAATTCGTAGGCGTTTTTTCAGATTTTTTCCTGAACATCTATCTGTTTAAAATTTCGGGTAACGATTTTAATTTCATCCTTCTTTATGATACTGTTAACTCAGCTCTCGGTTGCGTTTATTGTCTTTTCTTAATGAAAACGATCTCGCCAAAAACCGCAAACACAATTTTTAGGTCTGGCTATGTTTGCGAAATTATCGCTATTTTAATGCTATTGATTTTCAAAGAACAGATTATCGGTTTTATCTGGGTATTTTTGCTTATCCATAGATATGCTAAATCATCTTACTATGCCGTCTACGAACAGGTACTAATCGGCTCATCTGGTAAGCATAGTCTTAGTAGCTATGTAGCAGGCGTTAACATACTTGGCACTATTGTTTCGCTTGGGGCACCGATTTTACTTGGCTTTTTAATTACTGATTGTTCCTATTTTGTCGCCATGGGATTCATCTTAATTAGCGCAATAGCCTCAATGATAATAGCTACAAAATCAGATTTTAAAGTCGTTAACGAAGAATTTCACCTTTTTAAGTTCTGGAGGAAAGCCTTTAAAAATAAAACTATGCGCATTGCATATCTAGACTCCTTTCTCAATCGTCTTGGCGGGGCACATGGAGTCTTAAAACCACTAATTCCAATTTTGTTAGTTTTGGCGTTAGGAACAGAATTTAGTGCTGGAAGCTACGACAGTCTATTTTCGGTAATTTATATTATACTACTAGAAATAGTCAGATTGCTTAATAGAAAAGGTGCTAAGAAACGTCTTTATATGCCTCTTTCCTTATTCTGCCTGATCAGTGCCATTGTAATGATTTCTAATTTTAACATTTTTTCAATTCTACTATTTTACTTTTCTCTAAGAACTGGTGGCCATCTTATTCATTCAGAGTATGATAGTATGATTTATGCTATTGGTAAAAAAGAAAAACTTGCTAGATATAGTAATGAACATCATTTTACTTGGGATTTATTCCTAACGATGGGCCATCTTACTGGCATAGCCTTAGCCTATATCGTCTATAATTATCTTTATTCTAAAGAAGCCTTTGCTTTGATTATTGTGATTTTAATGGTGTTCTTTGTACTCCACGCCTATTTCTTACAAAAGCTTGAAATGAAACTAAATAATAAATAAATGGCGGAAGAGTCTGGACGAAGTTCGAACAATTTTGGTGGGGCTCTATTAACCAGGTTTTAACATTGTATAGAGACGGCGTCTCTCGCCTTCTTCATGATTTGCTTTCTAAGTAGAAATTTATCTAGAACCAAAAGATTATTATTTTCGCATTTTTTATCAAATAATTGTTCAAGTCTTTGTTTAACATCATCACCACCGAAGTAAATATAGCTCTTGCCCTCTTCCAGCAATATGACGTTCATTATCCATTCTGGATATTCAGTGAAGACTTCTTCCATTTTTTTGTGGTCGAAATTATCTAGATTTAGTACTATCATTTGTCCGATGACTTCAGGCAAAATTCCGGCTTTCTCTATTTTTAGATCATCCTTAATGGCCTTTTCGAAATCTTTCGTAATTTCAGCCTCACATGCAGAAAAATATTCCTTATAAAAATCCTCGGGGACTTTACCCAGTCTTAATAACTCATTGTATGCACTGCGGTCGCGATCTGTAGTGATGCTGGCCTTGAGATTAAGAGTATTATCTAGAATACCTGCAACCAATAGCTTGCATAAATCAGTGTCGAGGATTTCTACATGCCTAGACTGAATAATCTTCTCGTAAACCAAAGTACAGACAGAGCCAATGAACTCAATCTGAGTTTTAATGTTTGGATATTTAGCCCAGTACTGTTCGAAGCCAGTATGATGATCTATAATTTCGATTATTTTGCCCAGTCTTACTTGCTCATCAAAAAAATCAGGGTTCGATACGTCTAGTAAAATATACTTATCATTTCCATTATCGATTGGCTCATTCAGACTATACTTCAAATCTAAGATTGATGGCGGAACGCTTTGATTGAGCGTGGCAGTTGTAGATGCGATAACATTATTATTGTCTATGACTTTCAATAGTTCACGATAGGCTATCATGCTGGCGTAGGCATCAATATCAATATATTTACGTCCGGAAGTAATAATAATATTTGTCATATCTATTATTATAACATAAAAGCATAGGCCATATTGTTGGGGATTTAACCGCCAAAATATAGAGGTAGGTTGCGGTTTTTTGCTGTAAAAATGGCATAAAAAGAGCCCTCTATTTTTGCAAGGGATTTAACAGATATTTATAGGTTAGCAAATAGTTGAAAATTATTTTATAAACCGTTTGGTGGGGCTTAATTAACCAGGTTTTAACGGTATACAAAAAATGAGCCACGAAAAAAAGCTAGATAGGAATTGCCATAAAAATGTTATAATGAGGGTATGAAGAATGAAATTGAAGCCCAGTTTTTAGATATTGATAAGGATGACATACGTTCAAAGCTAAAAGAAATTGGCGCAAACCTAGAAAAACCCGAAGTTTTAATGCGACGTGTTGTTTTCTATACTGGCGAACATTCTTTTGCTCGTGTTCGAGATGAGGGTGATAAAATCGTTATGACTTATAAGAATGTCAGTGATGATCATTCTATTCTCGGCACGAAAGAAGTTAATATTGAAGTAAACGATTACGATGATGCAATTCTTTTTTTGAGGGGCTGTGGGCTTAAAACTAAAGCTCACCAAGAAACTAAGCGAGAAATTTGGAAGTTCGGCGAAGTAGAAATTTGCATCGATACCTGGCCATGGTTACCGACTTTCATAGAGATAGAAGGACCAAGCGAAGAATTGGTCTGGGAAACAGCAGACAAACTTGGATTTGAGAAAAATCAAGCAAAATTTGGTTCGGTAGATACTACTTATCAACACTATTACGGAGTAGAACCTGATATAGTGAATTTGCACACACCAGAGATTATGTTTGACATGAAACCACCGAAGTGGGCAAAGCGAAATATTAATGAATAGAAACCCTATTAGTTCAATTCGCTAGGGCAAATTAAGCAGGCTTTAACAATCTACAAGGAAGACATCCGTCAACGACTAGAGGACTATGATCCAGAATCTAAATAAGTATGTCATAAATGCCGTTTTTTCCGTTTTGCCGTTTATCATATTAAGGGGACTAAGTGGGGCATAATTAAATTACTATGACGAATATAGAATACGAGCTGTGTGAAATTGATGGCGAAATAGAGCTTTGCGACGGAACGATTGCGGAGCTAACTCCCGATATGCTACCGAGCCTCGTCTAACAATCAAAATTACCAATAGAACAAAAATTAGTTTATGAAAAAACTAGTTTTAATGAAATATTTAGATAAGAAAGGCATGCCTCGATATCGCTCGATGCCGAAAATAGATATGTCAGACAACGAGGTCGACAATCGCATAAACCTTATGGAAGTTGAGGCTGACGAAATGCTCTATACTGGTGAAATGAAAGAGTTACTCTGGATTAAGAGCCTAAACGAAGAAGAACACAAACAGTTAATGAAAGACGAGTCTGAGGCTAGGATTAAAAAGCTCGAAGAACTTGATGAGGTTTGGGCAAAAGCCAAGTAGGTAGCCATTTTTTAAGCACAAGAAAATAACCAGTCCTGACGGGCTGGTGTTTAGTATTCTACTCTTGCGTTAGGTTGATTTTCATGTTGTTATATGCTACAATAGTAGACACTATGGCATCAAAAAATTGGCATCCAAATTTTATTAAATATACGGAGTTTATAGCAGCACACCCGAATTATAAGGGCTTACCTATCGAGCGTGGTTTAGATGGCTCATTAAACTGGGTAGTTGCCAATAAGACTTCCACAATTAGGCAGGGTCGCATTAAATGGTGCGAAAACAAGGCAAGAGAGCTTGGGTTTAAAATTGAACCAGGCGTATATGCAAAAGTCATGCGTAAGATTCACCCAACGGGCGAAAAAGTTTGCCAGGTTTGTGGAAAGAAGATGTCCATTTTCTATCACTATCCTACCGTTCACCTCATCAATAAACTCGAGAAGAAATTTGGCATTAGATTTTCTAATACTACACACATAAGCGAGATATGGGACGAGTTGCTAGATTCTGGAAACAAAGAATCAGACTTGACTGAGTTTTTCTTAGGCTGTGCCGGAGTCGACAAAACTCTCTCTGGTAAAACAGATAAGAAAAGCGTTATTGAAACACTAGAAGACATCAGCAGAAACTCTGGTAAGGCGATATTAAGTCCAGGTGCAATGTCTAACTTTCCAGACCGTTTTGATGGTTTTCATACATACAACCTTCCGATTAAATAACAAATTACAATATGGAAGTGAGATGAGTTAATGAATATTCACTTTGGATTTTCATATATAGGTTTAATATTTTTACTAATGTTGATGTTACCAAATATTATATGGAGTAAAAATAAGCCTAAAGGCT
>JAFWJE010000014.1 GCA_017511685.1 Candidatus Saccharimonadota bacterium
ACCGGCTAGGAATTTTGCTTTGGTGATCATATTAGTATCGCTAGTAGAAGTAGCATTGTTTGGAGTATAAACACTAGCGCAGACTTCTGGGGTCATTTGCTGCATAGTGGTGATGGTCCAGAAGGCCGGGCCGGCTTGCTCCCAAACTGCATAGAGGGTAGCTGAACCAGTACCGTGAGTAGTATAGTCTGGGTTACCAGAGTCGTCGGCGACTACAGTATAAGTATCACCAGCAACGTAGAGGCCATCTGGACCAGAGCCAGAGCCTTGTCTTTCCGTAGCAGAAGTGGACCAACCAACTAGGTTGTAGCCTTCCCTTTCTATGGCTGGGAGAATGCCAGATCCACTAGTGTCTGGAATAGTAAAGCCATAGGATGTAGCAGTAACAGTATGAGTGAGTGGGTCTGGGAGATTAGTAACAGTATCGGTGGTATTCTTGTCAAACGTCAGTGTATAATCTACCGGGATAGGGTTAGCTATCGCCGTAAACACTAGCTCATTTTTATAAACGCCACTAGACTTGTCCGTAGCAGCATTGACATTAACTGATACGCTAGTCTGGCTACTACTAGTCGCGATGTCAACATCATCCCTGACAGTATCTGGTGTAGATTGAGCTGGAATAGCAAGGTTATTAAGGCTAGCGCTAGTTAGACCCGTGCTAGAAAAGTCTTGTGTATGGCCTTCTGAGCCAAGGGTCTCATTCCATGATTTGCTGTAGTTCCAGTAGCTAGTACTGCTAGCCGTGCTACTGCCGGCAGTTGTGGCAATTTGACCGACGCTGGCGGCTGCAATAGCAGAATCGGTATTAATCAAACTCGTAGTAAACTCCGCAGCACTTGGCGTATCAGAGCTAGTACCATCAGTGCGATAGTCCGAGTTCATCATCAACTTATACCCTGATACGTTAGACGTAGCCACATCCACCACAGTAGTATTGGTCTGACGCACTCCATCCGGCGTCGGCGTAATTGCAAAGTTAAGCGCGGCAATATCGCTGGTCGCCGTCGCATCTAGCGTCCGGATGGCCATCACTTGGCTAATATTTACGGAAAGATTCAATCCAGTGCTATTTTGGATACTACCTTCCGCTGCAACCTCACTGCCAAGCGTCATCGCCCCGCCCATAAAAATCAGCGCCGCCACAAAAACGGCGCTACTTAGCGTTATTTTTATAATTTTTGCTTTGTGCAATAGTCCTCTCATTAGTATAACTCTCTATTATTAGTAACTACTTGTCCCCATTTTAGCACAAGCCTAATTAAAAAAGCAATACCTTTTTTCAAACTTTTTTTAATAAAAGTGCTTGATTTTTTAAACATAAGCGTTGTATAATAATGGTATATGAAATTTGATGACGATTTTCTAGCAGAGGTGGGGTTGTCAAATCTCCCAGCCGATCAAAAAGAAGCCTTCCTGGCACATGCTAAGGATGAGCTAGAAATGCGTGTCGGCACTAAAATGAGCGAGGGGCTAAGCCCAGAGCAAATTGCCGAGTTTGAAGGCATTATGAACAACGACCAGCAAGTAATCAGAAAAGTAGTTTCCGAGTTAGAGGTTGATTTCAGAACAGACCCAATTTACCAAAAGCTGCTTGCTAAGTACAACTTAACCGAAGGCACTTGGGAAGTAATTTCAGAATATCTTTCCATCAAATGGATTCAGAAAAATCGCCCAGATTATCGTGAAATCGTAGCGTCCGTAGCAGAAACCTTAAAAGCAGAAATCCACGCTGACGCACCAGCAATTTTAGCTAGATAGAATAATTCCTCTTAGAATAAACCACATTAAGAACAATCACTATATTATTCTCTATTTTATAAATAATGCGAAAATTGCCTACCTTTACTTTATAAAAATTGTCACGAATTTTATTTCTGGCAGGCATAAAAGATAAAGTATTAATTTTTAATTCGATCCTACGAACTAACCGCTTTGCAGCTAGAGGATTCAACAAAACTACTCCAATGTAATATTCAATGTCGTCAATATCTTTTAATGCCGCTTCCGAAATTAATATCTGGTAGCGCATAATCTGCGCTCCCGCATTTTCTCTTGAAACTCAGCTAAAGTGATATAATCACCACGACGGACGCACTCCTCGCTTGCGTGAATCTTTGCCCAAAATTCCTCCTCGCTCATATCGGAAACATTAAAAGAAAACTGGTGCTTACAAGAAAGCGCGCCATCTAGTTTTTTCTCTTTCATAAATATCCTTTGTTTAATTATTTTCGGAAAGTTGGGCATTGCTAATTTTGTGAGTAGCACATTCCTTAATCCCATTATATCATATCAAATAATTTTTGCTTAAAACTTTATTCGTTCCACCAAAAATTAATGCTATAATTAATATATGTATCTCACCATTGACATCGGCGGCACCAAAACCCTCATCGCCGCGTGGACTAAACACGGCCGCATCGTCAAAAAACGCCGTTTCAAAACTCCAGACCGCCAATCTGATTTCTTAGCGCTCCTAGAAACTGCCCTTATTCCCTTTTCCGTCAAATACCGCACCAAAATCACAGAGGTCGTCGTCGCCGTCCCCGGCCTCATCAAGGATAACATCGCTACCCAGTTTGGTAACCGCCCTTGGCGAAATTTAGACCTCGCCGCGCGGCTAGCGCACTTATTCAGCTGCCCCATCACCTTAGAAAACGATGCCAACCTCGCCACCGTTTACGAAACCTCCGGCCGCCGCGGTCTTGGCCTTTACCTCACCTTCTCCACCGGCATCGGCGGTGGCCTCGCCAGAAACGGCACGCTCGCCAAAAATTCCGGCTCCGTTGAACCCGGCCACACCATATATATATACAACAACCGCAGCCACGAATGGGAGGACATCGCCTCTTGCGCCGCCCTCGGCCTCGCCTACGGTTGCCGCGCCACCTCTATCCGCGGCGCCGCCGCCTATTCTGACATCGCCTTCCGCGTCGCCCTCGGCCTCCCCGAGCTCATCCAAAAATACCACCCTGACTACATCGTCATCGGCGGTCCCCTTGCCAAGCTCTTTCCGCATTTTAAGCCCGAGCTATCATCAAATCTCCACCGCATCCTAAAAGGTCGCGCCCTTCCCCGCCTCATCCCTGCCCGCCGCCCGCTAGAATCAGTCATTTACGGAGCCTATCTCTATGCCAAAAAACTTAGCAAAAACTCTCGCTAAAGATTATCCAAATTTTAGGTTCAAACTTAACTGCCCAAGATTTTCATATCAAAACGGCACTATTTACATCGGTGAGGACGGCGCATACTCCGACCTCCAAACTTTACATGAACTCGGCCACGCCCTCTGCGGTCATTCCGATTTTAACACGCATATCAAACGCCTAAAACTTGAACGCGAGGCTTGGGACATGACCAAAACTCTCTGTAAAAAATACCACGTCACTTGGAACGATGTCTACGTCGAATCCTGCCTCGACACCTACCGCGACTGGCTCCATACCAAATCCAAATGTAAAAACTGTGGCCTCACCCGTTACCAAGACTCATCCGGCACTTACCACTGCCCCCGCTGCGAAACTTTCGTATCATAACCACCTACCCACTTTTCATCCTCGTACCGCCCTCATACTGCCACGCCCTGCGCCACTCCACTGCATAAAAAAATTGAGCAATCTCGCAGCTTTGCTCAATTATCTTACATCTATTATATATCACCTCGTGAATAAAATCAAGCCCTTTTTTCGCACTTTTTTAACATTTTTGTTCGGAAAAAATCACCAATTTTGTTCGGCCATCCGTTGCTATATTATAACACATTTTTTACCAAAAACGTATTGACAAAACGGAAGCGGTATGATATAATGTGTACATAACCTCTTATAGAGGGTTGTTTATTAGTATTAATTGGTGGGCAGAAACGGAGCAAATTATGGCTGGTACTAGAAATGGTGGCCTTAAAGCTGCTAACACCAACCGTGAAAAATACGGCAAAGAGTTCTATGCTCAGATCGGCCGCAAAGGTGGTAAAAACGGTCACACTGGTGGCTTTGCCGCTAATCCAGCTTTAGCTCGCATCGCCGGCGCTAAAGGTGGCCGCATCTCCCGTCGTGGACCTGCAAAGAAATCTGTCTAATACAGATATACATCAAAAAGGACCCTTCTAGGGTCTTTTTTGTATGTGGTGGAGTGCTGAGATGGGGGGACATCCAGCACCCCATGTGGTGGGGATATGTGGACTTGAACCACAGACCTCGTCATTATCAGTGACGCGCTCTAACCAGCTGAGCTATATCCCCACAATATAGTTAGCAAGTTTTTACCTAGCCCAAATTGTCTAGATTGGTATTTTCTCGTCGCGAAGCGCGTCTATGGACGAGCGAGCGACGAAAAATGCCAAGATAGGCAATTTGGTGGAGTAACAGGGATTCAAACCCTGGACCTCCGCCTTGCAAAGGCGGCGCTCTAATCAGCTGAGCTATTACCCCGCACGCCTAGGCTTTTCTCATTATAGCGCACTTCCACGATTTTGTAAACCCTCAAATTACCCCAAATCGTATGCTATAATAGCCACATGGATATCAACGATTATCAAAAACAAGCCGAAAAAACCGATACATTCAACGATACTATACCTGTTGCCAACCTCACCACTCCTGGTTTCGTTGAAAAAGCCCTTGGTCTTTCTGGTGAAGCCGGCGAAGTTGCCGACAAAATCAAAAAAATCATCCGCGACAAAAACGGCAAACTTACCAAAGAAGATAGGCAAGAAATCATACTAGAACTCGGTGACGTTCTCTGGTATCTAGCTAATATTTCCCGCGTTCTTGGCATTCCTCTTGAAGAAGTCGCAGTAAAAAATCTTAAAAAACTTGCCGCTCGCCAAAAAAACCACACCATCCACGGCTCCGGCGATCACCGCTAGTCTTGACAATTTTAAGCTTTTCCATTATACTAAAACCATGAATTGGAACTATAGTATTGGCTGGTTATTCGTTGGCATCCTTATCTTAGCTATCGGTACCGCCATCACCGTTTTCTATCAAAAAATCTCCGACACTTGGGCTTCCGGCCCCGCCTCTTATGAGCGCGTCAAACTCATCGGCATTATCGTTGCCGTAATCGGGCTTATTGTCATGGCCAACCTCCACACTCTGATTCTTTCTGCTTGCACTTCCCTAATATTTAAACAGCCTCTAAAATAAATATCGTTTGCTAGTACCATCCATCGTCTAGCGCACTTACCCTTTTCAATTATATTCTCTGAGCAAGCCACTGTTTTGCCCACTCATACATCGCAATCCCGCTTGCTACCCCCACGTTCACCGAGCGCGTTGAACCATAGCTCGAAATCTCTCGAATGTCATCACATCCCTCCAGCATTTCTAGTGGCAATCCATCCGACTCACTGCCAAACACTAAAGTTGTCTTTTGAGCAAATTTTTTATCTTCAATGCACCCAAATTTATCTCGCACCTCCTCCGGCACATTATTTTCAACCGCCACTACTTCCCTCCCCCTCTTACGCTGGTCCTCTAAAAACTCTGTTATATCACCCCAGTATTTCACCGTTAGATATTTATCCGTGCACATCGCCCCACGCCGATTATACTTCCGCCGCCCCACAATGTGTACAGCTGCCGCATTAAAATTGTTCGCATTTCTCACAATCGTCCCCGCATTAAAATCATGCGACACGTTAAAAATCGCCACCTCTAGCTCCGAACGCTTCTTTTCCAGAGCCTCAAAAACCGCCTCATTAGAAAGCCCCTTGAACTCGTCCACTAGGTTTCTCGTATCTTCTTCCATATCCTAAATTATACCATGAAAAATCCCCCGAATATTCGGGGGATTTTAGTGCGTTATTGTGAAATTGTGATTTTTAACGGTTTTTTCTGCCCTGGCAACTTTACGATCACCTGTATTTCCAGATCGTCCGTTACTGCCGCATCCTGACATATCTCTACCTTCGGCGGCTTCTTAGCCTTCAACACCTCAGCTTCCGGCTCAGGTTCCACCACTTCGGGCTCTGCTGCCTCAGCCTCGGCTTCGACCTCAGCCTCATCGCTCACAGCTTCAATCCCCAGCGACTTTTCCCATTCCGATTTAGGACCAAGCCTTTTAAGAAGGTTATTATATGATGGCAGTGACGGATCATTACCACACTCAACACGAGTCGGCAACCGACCATGCGAATTGTAGTATTCTAGAAGAACCCCCTTTAGTTCATCTATAGGGCGCTCTGTACGGCCCCTCTTCCGCTGTTGCTTAACTTCAACAGTCTTATCATCTTCCTCACCATACTTCTCCCAATACCGTTTACTCGCGGCAGTCTTTATCCCATCATAACTCCTAAAAGCCTTCAAAAGCTCACTGTAGCCTACGCCAGTTAGATTACTAATCACGCTCGGCTCACTCGGGAAACTTTTATGTAATTTCATCATATCAGCCAACTTATCAGCCAGTACTTCCTTACGTTCCTTTGATACGCCCTGTCTATTACCCATCTGCTTTTCCTCCTTATCTGCATCACCTTTCCTACTCATACCATACACACTATGCATATTCGAGCCAATCCTAAAAAACGAACTGCTATCCACCCAACAGTTCTCTTTTGCCAACTTAGCCCAAACTTCTTCTACCGCTTCCATGGGCGAACTCCAGAACTTCAGGAATTCTTCTTCCATCGGCATTCCCCCAGCGCGCAAATCGCGCTCCGTCATTTTCCGTCTCAGCGCTGACATTCTGTTTCTCAAAATTCTCTCGATATATTCTTTCGCGTTACCCGTCTCAATCTCTGAACCTGGTACATCAATCGTCGAACCATAAGCCATCGCATCTTTGCCATGACGTATTTTCAGCTTTGGCATCAGAGTCCACCCCCTTTCTCTAATTATTTACCAAAATCACAATCCACAAAAACTTAATGTGCCTATTTTGTTTCTAATACTTCCCCCTATTATACTCTTTTCACACGACATTTACAAACATAGCCACTTTCGCCAAAAAGACAGCAAAGCCAATCGCCAACCCCAATATCAACAACCAAAAAACCACCCCAAAGGGCGGTTTTTAAGGTTTAACCATTTAGTTGTGCAATCTATTCAATCATCTGTCGTAGTATTGCTTGCGTCGAATCGCCGATATAAATCAGCGACAAATGTTATGCTTCAAGCTTCCAAGCATAACTCGACCGACCTAGCTACTTTCCCTAGGGAAAGCGCTCGTTTCCTTCTCAAGAAAGGAGGTAATCCATCGACACGTTCTCGTACCGATGCCTTGTTACGACTTAACCCCAATCATCTCCCCCACCTTAGGCCGCGTGAGCGGACTTCGGGTGTTGGTGACTCTCATGGTTTGACGGGCGGTGTGTACAAGACCCGGGAAC
>JAFWJE010000015.1 GCA_017511685.1 Candidatus Saccharimonadota bacterium
CTACCGTTTTGGTTAATTTCGGCGGTAGCGGCCGTAAAACCGATGAGGCCAGCAACGTTTTCAGTACCAGAGCGAAGACCTTTTTCTTGACCGCCGCCTTCTGAGATTGGCTTTAAGCTTACCTGGTGTCCAACATAAAGCGCGCCAACCCCCTTTGGGCCGTAGATTTTAGCAGAGTTGATAGTTAAAAGATCAATACCAAGGCGGGCGACTGAAATTGGAACGAGATTTAAAGCCTGGGAAGCATCGGAATGGAAAACAATTGGAAGCGGATTATTATTAATGAGACGGTCTTCGCGCTCTTTTTTAATCAGTTCGGCAATTTCGGCGAGCGGCTGGATAGTACCAAGTTCGTTATTGGCGAGCGCAACAGAGACGAAACCAACATTTTTGTCTAGTTGTTTCTTAAAATCCTCTAGGTCGATACGGCCGTTTTTATCAACTTTGATGAATTTTGCTTTTAGTTTTTTACCAAGATTTAGAACGGAAGCATGCTCGGTTTCCAAAATGAGTACAGCGGAATTTTCAGGAACGGCGGTAAAGGCGAGGTTGTTAGCCTCAGTAGCGCCAGAGGTAATGATAAGATCGTTACCCTTTGCACCAATGACGTGAGCAAGATCTGCCTTGGCCTTTTCGTAATCTTCGCGGACGTGCTTAGCTGGGAGATAGGGCGCTGAAGGATTGAAAAACTTTTCGCTTTCATAGGGTATCATCGCCTTTTTGGCGGCTTTTGAAACAGGGGTAGCAGAGGCATAATCTAAGAAAATCATATCTTGAATAACCTTTCTGTGTTTTCTGTTGTAATTTTCTCAACTTCTTCAAAAGTAGTTTGGTAGTGGATTGCAAGGAAGTTAGCAATATTTTTAACAAAGGCCGGTTCATCCACCTCGCCGCGGTGTGGAACTGGAGCGAGGAAAGGTGAATCGGTTTCAAGCAGAATGCGATCTAATGGAGGCAAAGGAATATCGGCAAAGGTAGCTAAACCATTCACGCCAATATAAAAGCCCTCATTTAGGGATTTCTGGAGATTTTCAGGGCTATCTGAAAAAGAGTGAACAACAGCACGTTTAATCTCTGGGAAATTTCTGAGCACGGCAAAGAAATCGTCAAAGGCGTCGCGGATATGAAAAATACAGGGGAGGTCGTTATCCTGAGCAAGCTGAAGCATTTGCTCTAGAAGTTTGAATTGATTCTCTCTATTTCCAATACCATTACGATAATCTAGGCCGATTTCACCGATGGCGACAGGAGCACCTTCTAGGCCTACTTGGTATTTCTCGGCTTCGTCCGGGTGGACACCGTAGGACCAAAAGACATTTTCGTGGCCCTCAGCAAAGTCGCGGGCTTTTATAGAATCTTCGTGACTAGTGCCGATACAAATTAGTTTTTTAACGTCATTTTCCTCGGCGCGGGCAAGCAATTTCTCAGGGGTGTAATCTTCGGCACTTAAAGTTTTTCTCTGTGCGCGTGAAAAAGCAAATTCATAAGTGTCTTGGTCGTGAATATGGCAATGAGAATCGATCAACATTTAAGCGCGGTTTTCCCTTTTTCTCTTAATTGGGTCGAGCTGGCGCTTTCTGAGACGAAGAGATTTTGGTGTGACTTCAAGAAGCTCATCGTCTAGAAGAAAATCAAGACACTGCTCCAAAGAGAGCTTAGTATACGGAGTGAGCTGAATTGC
>JAFWJE010000016.1 GCA_017511685.1 Candidatus Saccharimonadota bacterium
GGTTGGATTAAATCCAACGAAAAACCGCAAGACAACGGAATTGTCTGCCCATTTTAACAATTTAACTATTAATAAGGAGAATAAATTATGGAAAACAATAACGATATTTTAGAGCTGGACGACGCTTGTGTCCTCAGCTACTTCGATAAAAACAGTAAATATGGAGAAGCCTTGTCAATCGACATTTTTGATGACCCTAATAATCCAGAGAGCGATGAAAACAAGATTGATACTTGGCTAAAGCATAACGGTGATGAACGTGGAACGAACGGTACGAAAGTGTTAACTGACAAGTACACTGACAATAAATATATACCCTTCTACTTTAAAATCACTGCTCAAACTAAGATTATCGACCTAGATGGTAAAAAGGTTTCGAAAGACGAACTCGTAAAAGGTGCGAGAGTTGGATTAGTTGCTAGAGCAGTACCATACGAATATGAAGGACGCTCAGGTATTTCACGACCGCTAGAAATGATAGTTGTTTACGAGCCAAAAAATCGTACACAAACCAATCTCGAACATATCGTAAAAATGCGAGCAAATCGCCTAGCTAAAGAGAACAAAGCTGAAAGTGGCGAAGCTACTGCCGACGAACCTTCTACTAATAACGAAGAGAAACCTTCTACCAATACAGCGAATCCGCCAGCCGACCCAGAGGTCGATTTGGGCGAGATTCCGTTTTAATAACTAATTACAAGGAGAATAATTATGAAAGAAGATAAAGCCTTACTTAAACTTGAAAAAGTTAAATTTGCCAATTTTGGAACTAGAACCTGTCCACCAAGGAAATATCTGTCAATTGATTTATTTAGCAATTGGGCGAGCATGGATAAAATTACGAGGTGGTTAAGAGCTAATAATATTGACGAGCCCGTTTCCTGCGTACCTCGTCGCAAATTATATGGCGACGAATTTATGCTCAAATACCGCTTCGGCTTAGACCGTCATACTAAGATCGTAGATTCTAATGGAAAAAGACTGCCAAAGAAGAATCTTAATGAAGATAGCGATATCGACATTGTAGTTAGAATTTATCCCGGTACTTATTGGCGTGGATTAGGAGTAAAACGATTAGTAGAAAAAATCGTTGTCCACGACAATAGCAGTAAATAACTAAACGGCAAAACGTCGTAAACGGCGTTTAGTCAAATCTTTCACTAATAATAAGCCCTCTTATAAACCATAAAGGGGGTTTATTTTTTAGTCATTTAATAAAATAATTAACGTTAGGAGAATATTATGGCACAAAAAGCCAATCCGGAAAAACTTAAATTTGTCATCTACGCTCGAAAGTCCTCAGAAGGCTCTGAGCGACAGGTGGCTTCAATCCCAGACCAAAAAGAGTTTGCTAAAAAGGTAGCAAAAGAAAACCATTACAAAGTGGTCGCTAGGTTTGAGGAATCTGCCTCAGCTAGTAAAGTACATAATCGTCCTGAATTTGATAAGATGATTAAACTAATTGAAGATGGCGAAGCAAACGCCATTATTTGTTGGCACACTAACCGTTTAGCAAGGAACCCTTTAGAGAGCGGTTTAGTCCAACAATTATTGTTTGACGGTAAAATCCAATTAATCCATACATCAGACAGCAAATATACGCCAAAAGACTCAGGTATTATGTTTGGCGTAGAGGCTAGTATGAATGCAGAATACTCTAGAAACCTATCTCGTGTAGTTAGTCGTGGTATTAGGTCAAAAAATAAAAATGGCGGCTGTACAGGAGTTGCTCCACAAGGCTACTTAAATGCTGAAGATCCTTTAACCCACCAAAGGATTGTAGTAAAAGACCCTGAGCGTTGGCATATAGTGAAGAAACTATTTGAATTATACTTAACAGGCCATTACTCCGTACCAGAAATTACTAGTATTGCCAACAATGAGTATGGTTATAGGACTATTAAACGCTTAAAAACTGGTGGAAACCCCTTAATGCCGTCTACTGTTAACCGTATGCTTGAGAACCCTTTTTATATGGGCAAAATTAGGGATATGGACGACCCGAATATTTTGCACGATGGTAGTTGGGAACCAATTATTACAGAAGAGCAGTATTACCGCATACAACGTATGAAGAGCGAATTTGCAATTATACATAACCTTAGACCAAAAGTTAAAGTAGACTCTGCTAACTTTGAATTAAAAGGTTTAATGCGTTGTGCTAGTTGCGGTTGCTCGATTGTAGCAGAAGCTCACGATAAAAAGTTAGCTAATGGCGGTACTAATAGACATATTTACTATAAATGCACCCAAAAGAGTCCATATAGGAAGTGTCAAATGCATGGCAGTATTAAAGAGGAAGAAGCATTTAGGCAGATTTATGAATTATTAGATAAGTACACCATCCACCCAGTACTATACGAATGGTCAAAGAAGATTATCGAACGAATCCATAAAGAAGAAATCGAAAGCCGCTACGACATCGCTAATATGCAGCATACTACCCTAACTGAATATGAAGGGCGTAAGGAACGGCTAGTAGAGATGTATGTTAAGGGTATGATAAAGGAAGACGTGTTTGAAGCGAAGAATAAGGAACTAGACGACTTAATCGAAAAGACCAAGCAAGCGAATAAAGCCGCACAAGACCTAGACCGCAACTGGTACGAAGTGGTAGGTAGAACACTAGAAAACTTAAAAGACCCGAAAGCTAAAATGGACGCAGCTATGGATGCTGGCGAAAAGAGAGCTATACTGCAGTCGATAGGACCAGAAGCATTGCTTGTAGAACGCATAATTGGCAAGACGGCTGATGGTAGGGACTTAACCGCCAAATTTATAGAGGTCAAGCCGTATCCATGGCTCGAATTTTTAGAAAAATCGTCAAAAAAATTAGCCCCAATTTTGAGTAAGGGACTTACCAATGCCTTACAGGGGGAAATTGGGGCTAAAAACGATTTATACAGCGTCTGGCTAAGTTGTAGGGGATTTAACAGACGTTTACAGATTACGAAATAGTTAAAAATCATTCATAAACCGTTTGGTGGAGATGCCTGAACGAAGTTCGAACCTTGCTAAAATAATAAAAAGCCCGAAATCCCGGGCTTTTTACAAAAGAGTAAAGCCTACACTTTCGTGTAGGCTTTTTATTTACGTAGCTTTTATTGTCTTTTCCAAATCTGTTGCCCTATAGCGTCGAACGCTATCAGGGAGAAACATAAAGAATTGTGTAGCAGTTAACAACGTCCCGCCGGCCACCAAGAAAACTCCAAATATGCCAGCAAAAAAACATTCATCAGATGACCACGGCGGCTCTTCTAAACTTTCCAGGGTTTCATAATTTCGCCCCTCTGCCACGGTTTTTATCTGTGCCCGCGCATATTCATACCGGACTGATGTAGTTAGTAATCGAGCGCCGAGAAAGAACGCACTTGCAAAAATCAATCCATATAGAAAGTTATAAAATATAGCCTTTCTTTTTTTCTTGCACTCATCATCATTCTCTAATAATTCTAATAGCGTCATATCCCCACCTCCTATAAACAAGCTACGTTGTAAAAATACAAACCCATAAATGGGCTACTTATATAAGTATATCATATTTTCCAAAAAAACGCAAATCAAACCGGATGAATAAGGCCCCCAACCCTTCCCATATTTGCAAAAAACGATGACATATGATATAGTATAACAAGTTACTTATGTTCTTTACCAAGGAGGTTGATTATGGCTGATATTATTGGAACAACCAGCTCTAAAAATGTTTCAATTATTAAGCTGGAATGCACTTTCTCCGTGTGCCACAGACGAGCAAGAATATCTACGAAAGCTCGCTTTAGCACATACAGAAATGGGGTATTTTCTTCTACACTACAAAAACATATTTGGCATAATTGGCGTTGAAGAATATCGCGATGGGTGGACTCCAGGACGGGCGGTGATATTTAATTGCGTCGAAAGAGACTTCTACCCTCGCAAAGATAACATTATAGAGCTGGACCTCGTATACTCCAAGTTAAAGTATCCCTGTGATACTTTGATATACAGACCTGGAGAATTCAGCAATTACGAAGCAATTCGTTATAAGTCCTATACCGGCCCAGAAAGCCTCGACGACTAACCATCCCCTCAGGTGGCCTTTAGGCCACCTTTTTCATGCATAAAAATGGCGGAAGCGAGAGGATTCGAACCTCCGAGACTGTTACCAGCCCACACGATTTCGAGTCGTGCGCCTTCAACCACTCGGCCACGCTTCCACCGCTAATTATACAACAGTTTACCCCTCCCGCCAAGTGTACAGAAACTTCTGCACCACCGGCATCAATTTCAAATATTTGTTCCACATCGACAAATACCCACTCGGTACCTTCCCGCCAGCATCGTCCAGTACCACTGGTATATCCGGCATCCCTGGTACATTTGATGGCACAAAAGAGGCTTCCCCTGTAATTTCCTCACCATAACCATCCGTCATTGACTGATACTCATATAAAGGTGTAGCCACATCACCAGACGACACCCACTCTCGCCGAAGCCCCATGGAAGTAATCGGCGAATTCACTTCTACTCCTCCAACCCACGCTTTCTTAGATAGTCCAAAACCTCTCTCCAGTATCATCCACCGCACCTCATCATCCATAGAAGGGAACTGCCTTACCGCCACCTCGCCATACATCTCTGTCCGCATCTCGTAATGATCTAGCTGATTCCGGAAATTCGGCGCCGCACCCCCAAACACTTCAATGCTCTCCGGTGGCCGCTTTTCTGACGACAACCACCCAAAATTCAACCTCGGCTCCCGCTTTACCTCTTTATAATACGCCCCCTCAAAATTATCCTCTCTTGCTTTATACTCTTCCACCGTCCCCGCAAACTTTCGCGCCGTCCCCCCTAGGAAAAACGCCATATTTACCCCTGGCACGGACCAAATCCCCTTGTCCGCAATCATATTTAGCTGCTTCTGTAATTTCAAAGGCAAAGTCAAAGACTCCTCATTATATCCCACGCCATACCAAGCAATCTCGCCGTTTCCCGCAATGTAATCCGGCAAATATCGCCACATCCCTTGCGAATTAGACCGGTAATATCCCCGCACATACACTGTATTGTCAAATTTCACATACGCAATCGCCGCCTCATGCACATCCGCCATAAATACTCGCGACAAAGCTATTTCCACGCCACCCATCTCTATCAAAAACCGCGGCGCCAATCCTCCTTGGTCTAATAGCTCTGGCGTCAGCCGATACTCCACCCCATTTTGTAGCCAAGCATCACCTTCAATCTCCGCCGCCGCCAAAAACTCGCCAGCAAACTTTTTTGCATCCTCATCTATCTGCCAATCCGCGGCCAGCGCCAAAAGCTCTTTTGCTCGCATTGCATACTCTTGCTCACCACCATACACCGCCGCCACAAACTCCCGCATCTCCCGCGCATACACCTCATACTTTTCCATCGGATTACTCTTTTTAATCGCCATCAAAAAGTCCATCTTTGGCGCCGCAAAAGCATACGGATTTGGATATTTTTTCAAAAAATCCGCCACCGTATCCGCCGTCACTTGTTCAAAATTATCAAACCCCACCCCTGTAAAATACGCCAAAATCCGCCGCTTATAGTTCGACGATTCTATTTTAGCAAAACTAGCCTCCGCCTCCGGCGGCTTTATCCCAGCCACCATCCGCACAAAATCATCTCGATGTATCACCCCCGTAGAAACCAGCCGATAAAACCGCTCCCGCTCCCCCGGCGAAAGCTCCACATCCTCCTCCGCCAGATATCGCCCATCTCTGTCCAGTATCGCTTTAATCAACTTCCGTTGCTGTCGCTCCTGCCGTTCTTTTTTTACTTCGCCATCGTTCATTATCTAACCCCATCCCCACAGTTTAAACACATCTGTAAAGAAACTCGGCATAATGTGATCGCCCACACTCGACAAAAACGCCGCCGGAAAATTATGCATCACCGACCCATAGATAAAATGCCAAATAAGCATCACCGCCAATGCTACATAAGAAAACGCCAATGTCTTATTCGCCCCCTCTTGGTCCGACGACGCACGTTTCACCACCGATGTTATCACCATCGCAATCAGCAGCACGCCATTTGCCACATCTATCACGCTTACGCCAAAATAGGAAATTATCATCGATAGCCCTAGCCACACCAGCCCGGTATAAAGAAGCCCTATAAAAAATCTTTCCAGCCACTTTTCCGCCAGCCCTTCCGGACCAGCCTGGTCTGTCAGCCTAAAAATCCCCTTAAATATCGCCGCCACTATCGTAAACGCCCCCAAAATCAGTATCAAAACTTGGCCAACATTAAACACTATATTTGCTGCCAGCGGGTTTATATCCATAAGCATATTATATCAAAAAAATGCCCCATTGGGCAGTTTTAGCAAAATTTGGTACGCCCGACAGGATTTGAACCTACGACCTTTTGCTCCGCAAGCAAACGCTCTATCCAGCTGAGCTACGGGCGCACACCTTATTAATATGAACGCATCCACCAGCCTTTAGGGCTAGCAAATACAAATGTGGACTTGCCGTTACAAGCTCCAGCAAAGCCAGATTTCTTGGAACGGTACATCCACCTAGAAATTAAATGTACATCACACTAGGTGTGATACAACTATTATAGCACATTTTTTCATAATGTGCTATAATAAAAGCATGGAAAAGACTAATTCGGGAAAATCAGCTAAAACCAAAACCGGCAAACTAAAGGCCAAATTTTTAGGTACTTATTATGGCCACCCTATTAAAGATATGAAGCTTATCTGTATTACCGGCACCACCGGCAAAGTTGAAGTTGCTAATTACGTCCACGAAATCCTAAAAGCTACCGGCCAGCCAGTCGCTATTTTAGCTTCAGAAGACACTATTAAGGTCGGCGCTCTTCATAAATTCTTATCATCCGCCTGGAAAGCTGGCGCTAATTACGTCGTCGTCACCGCCCCAGCCAAATCCCTAGAAAAAGACGTATTCTTTGATCTTCCTGTCCACATCGCCGCCCTTACAAACTACGTTCCAGCCGGGTTAAATGACGAATCCGCCGAAGAATTTTCCGCCGGCGAAGCTACCCTGTTCAAAATGAACCCAAGCTACGTCGTTTTAAACCGCGATGATAACGGCTACCAATATTTCACCGATTTTGCCGGCCGCGACGGTACGCTCACCTATGGCAAAGATCGCTTTTCTAATGTCCAAATTCTAAATTCTAAGCTTTACAAAATGGGTGCTGAAGCTGAACTCGCCATCGGCAACACCAGCTTCACTGTTGCCACCTTCTTAACTGGCGAAACCGCCATCTCTTACATGGCCGCTGCCACCGCCATCGCCGACGCCCTCCACATCACTCCTGAGAAAATCACCGAAGGCATCGCTAATTACGACCCAGACGACCTCACCCGCCTCGACACCGATATCTAGAGCAACATCAAATCAAAAAATAAATGGGTGTCGAAACGTGTGTTTTGCGCGACATAAGCTTGGCCAAGCGGCCTTGAGCGGTCGCGCAAAACACATGTGAGACAGGCCCCATTTATTTTTTTGATTTTTGACTTGACGTGAGCAAACCGTTCAGTAAAACCGATGTGAGCAAAAACCTGTTAGTTAGGCCCCATTTATTTTTTACTTACTCTAAAGTATCGATAGCATTAAGCAGCGTCATCAACGCATCTGCTTTCTTATTCTCATCAGCAATCTTAGCAGCTTCCTTATACGCCCCAGAGACTAGATTCTTATCGTGCAACGTCTCCATCGCCTCTTTATAAATATCAAACTTGCGTTCCGGCGCACCCTCAACTTTGTCCATCAAAGGCATCAAATCGCGCAAAATCCCTTCGCGCGTCGCAGAAATATCATCCCGCGGTAAGTTTTCTGGAGTTACAATCGTTTCCGCCAAAATCGCCTCAGCGCTTTGGCCATCAGAAGCCACAGCTTCCTCTTTTACTTCCTCAGCTGGCTTAGCCGGCGGAATTACATCTACTCCCGGAGCCGGAGCATTTTCCGCAGACGCCACCGGAGGCATCTCTGTCGGTGCTTCGTAAGCCCCCGCAAATGGCGCATCCACTGGCGGCATCGGCGGCACACCCAATTCTATATCGTTGTTGCTATTACTGTTATTATTTGCGGCGTCTTTTATCGCCTGTTGTAAATCGTTTTGATCTGTTGAATTCATATATGACCACCCTTTATTATAATACTTGCGCTTATTTTATCACATTAAAATCAAAAGTACAATAGTTTTATCACAAAATTGCAAAACAGCTCTTATATTCTGAGCATTCGCACGATTTTATCAATCGCATCCAGTTCTACCGGCGCCATTTTTAGTCGCGCCCCAAAGGCATCCACTATTGCTTCGCCACTTTCCTCTGGAAAATACACCCACACTCTTGGCGAAAACCGCTTCCTAGGCGTCAAAACTATAGCATAATGCCCGCCATCGTTAATCACCCCAAATGTCTTATACTCTGCGAAATCATATAACTTATTGCCTTCTTTTAGACCCTTCGCCGTAAAAGAATACTTCATTACCCTTGGCGGCCGCACCGAATAAATAATCAGCGCCACCGCTGATACTACAATCAATAGAGCAAAACTCCACCATCCTACCAAAATCGAAAGTGCCGAAAGCGCCAATGTCAAAATTAAAAGCGCCACATACCAACCTCTATTTTTATCATGCGGAATATACTCACGCGCTTCCCAAGTCGTCGTATTCTTAGTTTTATCCATAAGCACATTATATCACAAAATCTCACAATAAAAAAATGTTATAATAAGCATATGCAGATTGAGCTTACTACTTTTTACTCCCGTCTTGGTTCCATCGCCCTAATTATGGTTCTCGGTTTCATTCTTGGCAAGCTTAAGCTCATCGACAAGCATACTAATAACCATCTCGTTAATCTCCTTCTTTCCGTATTTATGCCCGCCAGCCTTTTTATGGCTTTCCCCAGCACTTACAGTCAAGCCACTACTAACCTCTTTTTCTCCGGCCTCCTGGCTGGCGTCATCGTCATGACCGCCCTTATCATTATTTCTAAAATCGTGTTTAACAAGTTCTGGTTTAAAGATCAACTCCGCTATGAGGCCCAATTTGGCCTCGTCTTTAATAACGCCACCTTCCTCGGCTACCCTATCGTTGCCAGCACTTTCGGAGAACAGGGCATTATTGCCTACTGTGGTTTTATCGTCATTTTTAACATTGCTCTCTTTTCTTATGGCATCTACCTATTTAAGCATAAATTCTCTTGGCGCATGCTCCTTGATACCATTATCAATCCTAATATTGTTGCTGTTATTATTGGCATGACCCTCTTTCTGATTAACTTTAAGCTCCCCGCCGTCTTAGACAATACTATCTCTTTTGTCGGTAACGCTACCACCCCGCTCTCTATCCTCTGTATCGGCTTTATGCTCTCCGAGGCCCACCTTAAACATCTTATCAAAAAATGGCGACTCATCATCCCCGCCGCCGTCCAACTCATCATCGGTCCCGTAGCTACCTTTTTCTTACTAAAGTCTCTCGGCTTCCCGCTTGCCGTTATTAGTGTCTGTACCTTAATCGAAGCCCTCCCTACCGCCACCAGCCTTGGTCTCTTTGCCACCAAATACGGCGGCGACGAAGTCGAAGCTTCCGAGCTTGTCACTATCTCCACTATCCTTTCTATTGGCTCCCTCCCACTCATGCTCACACTGCTTTTAGCTCAATAAAAAAGAGCCTTTAAGCTCTCTTTTTCTGGCGGAGGGTGGGAGATTCGAACTCCCGCTCCAGGTTTCCCCAGACTAACGATTTAGCAAACCGTCCCCTTCAGCCACTTGGGTAACCCTCCGTCCTATTCATTCTACCACATATCCCTCAGATTTACTATTCTTTTTTGCTCATCTATGGTATAATACAACCATGAATAGATCCATAAAACTCACCATTATGTCCATCTTAAGCCTTAGCGGTGCCGTTTTAATGTCTATCGCAAGAAACGCATCTGCCCTCACCGTCCAAGAAGGCGCCGAGGCCGCCCGCGCTGACGGCATGCCTTATGATCTTATCGGCCCAGATGGCGTTTTTACTCAGGTCACTAATACCGTCCTCTATATCGTCGGCATTGTTTCCGTTGTTATGCTTATCTACGGTGGCCTCCGCTATGTTATCTCTGGTGGCGACAGCAAAAAGGTTACTGACGCTAAAAACACCATCCTCTATGCTATTATCGGTCTTATTATCTCCATCCTCGCCTTCGCCATCGTTAACTTCGTAATTAACGCCATCACCGGCTCTTCTAATACTGCCGCCAACACCGACAGTATTGAAGGTCAGACCAACTCTGAACAGCAATAATACTTAGTATTTACCCTCGCGGCATCAGCACCACTGCTGCCGCGATTTTTTGTGCACCAGCTTCTCTCATTACCCGGATCGCCGCCTCCATTGACGCCCCCGTCGTCCATACGTCGTCAATCAGTAAAAACTGCTGCTCTGGGCATCGTCGCACCAGCTCATTAATCTCCACTGCGCCCCGCTCGGACACTGCATAAGCCTCTATTGCTTGCCTTTTACGTACTTCTTTATCTGCCCCCACCTGCACCGTCTGCCCTCGCCGCTCCAACACTCGGCACACCTTAGCCTCCGGCCACTTCCGCGCCATTTTTCGCGCAATTAAAAGCGTATGGTCAAATCCCCGCTCCCGCACATGCTTGGCAATAGTCGGCAAGGGAACTATCGCCACTGATTCATCCGCCCTCACTATACCATCACGTCTAACTATGTCGTTACGCTTCATTACGTTCCCATCACCATCTCCACTACCATCGCCGCCCCTATCACCATCACAACCACCCACCGCCACCGTTAAAAGCTCCGCCAGCACTTCCGCCGTCTTGCGCACCGACTTATACTTAAAATCTTCCACCAGCCGTACCATCACCCCATCACGATACGCACAGGCCACCACCGGCGCCTCGCAACGACATTTTTTTAGATTTTTTCTACACCTAGGGCATATTTCCGGCATTGCCTCTATGTTGTATTTTTTACAACGCCCACAAAGTAGGCTTCCCAGTCGCCCACACCCCCGACAGGTGAAGGGAAACACCAAGTCGAGCAGGCTGAATTTTGTTGTATTTTTTACATCAAAACCCATATTCCTATTGATTTTATCAAAAACCTGCTTTATAATAAAGCATAACAACATTAATTTACGTGGAGGAAATATGGCTCGTAATAACGACGATATGCTGATGGAAGACGAACTTGCCGCTGCTTTCCTTGATGAAGGCGCCGCTCCTGCTCCTGCCAACACCGCAGAAGCAGAACCGTCCGCTCCAGCAGATGACGACGGGTGGGACAATACCGACGAATTTCCTGGACAGCTCGCAGTAGATGTCTACGAAACCGCCGATCAACTAGTAGTAAAGGCTCGCACCGCCGGGATTTCCAAATCCGACCTTGACGTTAGCCTCTCTGATAACATTTTGACTATCTCCGGTGTCCTTAGTGGCGGGGAAGATGAGCATACTACTCGCTGGCACATCCAGGAGTGTTACTGGGGAGAATTCTCTCGCACTATCGCTCTCCCAGTTCAGGTTCGTGAAGACGAAAACAGCGTCAAAGCTGAGCTCAAAGACGGCGTTCTCACTATTACCTTTGAGAAAGAAAAAGTTGAAGCTCCAAAGAAAATTCAAATCCAGTAACCTACAACTTCAAGAATAAATAATCAAAAAATAAATGGGTGTCGTAACAGGACCCATTTATTTTTTGATTTCGATTAAGCTACTTTTCTACCTTTCCACTCGTATTGTCCGTATTTTGCGTCGTATCTTCTGTTTTTGTTGCTGCATCAGATTTAAACACTTCATCTAGCACAAAGTTCACAATCGCAAAGGCCAGAAGCGCCACGACTAAGCCAATCACACCGTAAAGAATAGTATTTCTTGCCTTAGTTGCTTTCGCTGGGTCACCTTGCGAAGTCATGTACTGCACACCACCCAAGATAATCATAATCACCGTTACGATACCAAGCACGGAAATAATCACGTTCAAGATAGTCTGTACCACTTCCATCAAAGATTTTCCGTTGGTCGGGCTGCTTTCGTCGCTATCTTCCGGCACGTTACATTGTGCCAAAGTCGGCGCTTCGCCAGTCCTCAAAGACCCTTCCGGACACTTTACGGCTGCCATCGCCGGCACAAAACTAAACACCGCAGCCACAGCTGCCATCACGGCCCCTGCTACCAACATTTTTATTTTATTCATATCTACTCCTTAGATTATCTACCTCTATCATATCACAAAAACGCCGAAAACTCCACCAAAAACCTCCCCTTAAGGGGAGGTTTTGCTAATCATTGTTTAACTTTCAGAATTAAACGTTAAATACGTTACCAAGGATAAAGTTCACAATTGCAAAGGCCAGAAGCGCAATCACAAGACCAACCACGCCATACATAATAGTATTCTTAGCCTTAGTCACCTTGGCAGCATCACCAGCAGAAGTAGTATACTGAACACCGCCAAAAATAATCATAACTACGGCTACAAAGCCGATTACACCAAGCGCAACATTAATAATAGTATTCAAGATACCGCTGCTGCCCATCAATTGAGTACCCTGACCAGCACCAGTACCAGCCTCAGTACCACTCGTATATTTAGAAGCATTAGTATAGCTATCCTGCGCAGCACTCACCGCCGGTGCAATCAAAGCCGTCGCCCCAAGAGTAGCCACTGCAGCTAATCCCAATGTTACCATTTTTACTTTCTCTGTAATCTTCATAGAATTTTTCCTTTAGATTATTTTAACACTATTATATCACAATTCTAAAAGTAAATACAATACTTTTTTACAATTAAATGCCAGAACTCTCCCATATAATGACCAAATATGTCTAGCTACCAGAAGCAAACACCGAAGATAGTACAAAATTCACAATCGCAAAGGCTAAACTTGCCACAATCACCCCAATTATTCCGTATAAAATCATATTCTTCGCTTGTTGTAACTGCCCCGGATCACCCTGCGCCGTAATGTACCTCTGTCCAGCAAACACTATCACAATTACAGCAATAATCCCGATTAGACTAATCGCCACATTAAGCAAATTTTTTGCCACACTTGGCGCCTGCGCATCCTCATCACATCCCAGAGCCGCCTTTTGATCTTCATCTGCTTCCGCGCATGCTTTCTTCGTAAACTCATTTTCCGCATACACCACCGAACGGGGAACTACCGCCGCTAAAGCCGTCAATCCAAAAACTGCCACCACTACTGCTAAAATCATTTTTTTCATTCCGTCGCTCCTCCCACCGCATTAGATATAAACGCCGTCAAAACCGCAGCCACCATCACTACTAAAAGCCCCACAGCCGCAAACGCAATAATCTGGCTCGCCTGCTTTGTTTTTTCTGGCTGCCCCTGTGATAACAAATACTTTGTTCCAGCATATACAATCACTCCTACAGCCACTATACCAGCTATCCCATAGACCCAATACAGTACAGTTGTTAAATTTCCAGAAGTCACCCCATCCGTATTTGGCAAATTGTCTTTAAGAATTTCCACCGTCTCACTTGGTATTTCCGCTAACGTCTTTAGCATCTCCGCCTCCTATGACTTTGTTGTTAAAATTGTTGCTATTGTATTCATAATCACACTAGAAAGCATTGCGATCAAAAGCCCAATTACCGCCATTATCAATGTCTTTTTGCCTTTCTCTACACGCTCCGGCCGCCCCTGCGAAAACATATATAAATACCCACCCCAAGCTATCATTATAATCGTAATATACCCAATTAATACTGACAAATCATACAAAATGTTCAATACTATTGTCCATACGAATTTTGCCGTCTCGTCGCCACTACTACTCTTTGCTGGCGTCTTAATCTCACAAGTACCACTATCTATTAACCCCGCATACCACGGCTTCAGTGCAAAAAACATTGTACCTTTTTCATCGCAAGTCTTCGCCATCACCGGCGTCGCCCCATACACCGCCACTCCAAAAAGCAGCGTCATTATTACCGCAAAGCCTACAAAAATTTTTCTCATACTCTCATTATACCATACTAAATCAAAAAGATAATATATTGACATTTAAGCATAAGTGTGCTATAATTAATAACAGAGCTAATAAGAGATTGGCTGTTTCAATATGAGTAAAATATTACCCCTAAAAAATAGGCTAAGCAAAACCTTTTTTGGTATTATTTTTGCTATTTTGTCAATATTTGGCCCAGCCACTCTTAATCTTATCTCATCCACCACTGTTCACGCCGAACCAATCACGACCGAAACTAGTAAGGCCTCCGAAGAAGAAACCGTTCTTATCGCCGATGTAGATACCCCAGAAGAGTCCGCAGAGACTTCCGATAATTCCAGTGAAACGACCTCTGATGTTGCCGCCGCCGAAGCCGAAGACACCTGTTATGACCAAGTCGGCGCCATCGGCTGGCTCATCTGTCCTTCTACCGGAGTTCTCGGCAAAGCCATTGACGCCATCTATGGCCAGATTGAAAAACTCTTAGCAATCAGCCCAGTTTCCACCGACAATGCCTCTCCTATCTACAATATCTGGCAAATTATGCGCGACGTTACCAACATCGTGTTCGTCATCGTCCTTCTTATTATCGTTTATTCCCAGATTACCGGCCTCGGCATCCAAAATTACGGCATCAAAAAACTTTTACCAAAACTCATCGTTGCCGCCATTCTCATTAATCTTTCTTACCTCATCTGTGCCATCGCCGTCGACGTCAGTAATATCGTTGGCACTAGTCTAGAAGGCATTTTTAACAATATCGAAATCCAAGCCATCAACACTGGCGGCCTCAACGCTGCTTCTGGTATTACTTGGACCGACCTTACTAACGCCCTTATCGGCGGCGGCTCCGTCGCTGGTCTCGGCGTTGCCACTATCGCCGGCGGTCTCGGCGGCTTCCTCTGGCCGCTCATCGGCGTTCTCATCGGCGGCATCCTCTCTGTCATCGTCGGCCTCATCACACTTGGTCTCCGTCAAGCCCTCGTCGCTATGCTCATTATGATTGCCCCGCTCGCCTTCGTTGCCTATCTCTTACCAAACACCGAATCTTGGTTCAAAAAATGGAAAGATACCTTCGTCTCGATGCTTATTTTCTACCCACTCTTCAGTGTCCTGTTCGGTGCTTCCAAACTCGCCGGCTGGGCGCTCATCGCGAATGCCCTCACCTCCGGCAGCGCCTTCGGCATCATCCTCGGTATGGCCATCCAGGTATTCCCACTCATCGCCTCCATTTCTCTTATGAAGATGAGTGGCACCATCCTTGGCAAAATCAGCAGCAAACTCGACAGTCTCGCTGACGTACCAAGGTCTGCCGCCAAAGGTCTTACCGGTCAATATGGAGAATTATCCAGACTTCGCCACATTAATCACGCCGTTGCTCCTTCGGCCAGTATTCGCCGCTTTATGGACCGCCGCACTGCGCTCCGCACCGAGAACATCAAGAATGAAACTACCACCCGTACCGGCCGCGGCAATATCTACGCTCAACGCACTATTCTCGGTACGCAAAAATACGACCCAGCAAATGGCAAAAAGCAAAAGAATCTAAAGACTACCGCTTCCACTCGTGGCGCCAAGACCGCTATGAATACCAACCTTGAACTTGCCTACACCACAAAAGACACTGCTCACGTCCTTAGTAATTATGGCGATTATCACAATTCTACTAAGCGCGATAACAAACTTCATCATCGCAGTGGCCAAGACTATCTTGAGCTCTACCGCGCCACTCTCACCGAAGAAAACGACGCCTTCGCCGATGAAGATTTCGTGATGGGTCAATACAATAATTTCCGAAACGCCTATCAAACAGACGCTCAAACTGGCATGCTCTTGCGCGACAGCGATGGCAAACTTATTCCAAAATCAGATAAAGCTAAATATAACTATGATCATTACATCACCGGTGCTGCCGGCGCTCTCGGCAGACAAGGTGAACTCACCGTCCTCGGCGAAGTCATCAGTAAATCTGCCGCCAACGAGGCTAAACGCAAAGCCTATACTAACTATGTCTTTAGCAAATACGGCTATACCAAACCTTCTGCTCGCCCAATGCTCGTCGGTTATTACACTGACGATGATGGTTTTGCGATTAACCACAAAACTGGTGAAAGAGCCTATTACTACAAAAAGGACGCGCAGGGCAACATTGTTCTCGGAGAAAATGGCAAGCCAATCAAAGTTACTGAACAAAGCCCAGGCGAATTCTTGCTTTACCATCCAGAAGTCATCGCAGAACAATCTGCCTACGAAAAACGCGATGAAAATGGCTTCTACTTTGACGCCACCGACCAGGACGGCAATTTCGTTACGCGCATCTACAAAAACGATGGCGCTGCCATGAAAGAAACTCTTGCTAACTGGGATATGCCAATCGCTGACCCTATTGACGGACTTTATGGCATTCTCTCCGGTATTGAAGAAGGTTCCATCAAAGACCTCCCAGGCGTTGGTCTCGCTAAACTTAGCACTACTCTAAACCGCGCCACTATGTCTTCTGGTTTCAAAGAAAAAGCCGCCTTCGCTGGCCCAATGTACGCCACCTCAGTCGGTAACCGCTACATTAAAAACTTCGTCCACCTAAACCTCGCCCGTCTTGACAACCTCAATAAGACCGGCAAACCGAGCAACTTTAACACCCAAGATGCCGCTGAATTCCAACAACTTATCCTTCTCATGAACCCTAACAACTGGGATTGGATGCTCTTTGACGAAAATTCTCTCCGCTCTTACAAAAACGTCAACGGCGAAAAAATGAAAGGTACTAAGTTTAGACTTGACGAATTTGGCAACTTTATCCCAGACGGTAAAGGCGGCTTCCGTTATGATGATGTTGCCCCAGAAAACGCTACTTTTGAACAACTAAAGAACACCGTTATCCGTAAATTCATTAACGGCGCCTTGCCAAAATTTGCCAACATGATGTCTCGTATGACTCCTAACATTATTGACAACCAAAAACCTAGTGCCCAAGCCAACTGGAACACCCTCTGGGAAGAAATCATCGGCCTATCCGACAATGATAAAATTCGCGAAATTTTCCCAGACCTACCAAAGAACAATCATCTCTCAGAAATCCGCAAAAAATATCCAAGCCTCATCGATCCATTGTCCAATAATGGCGATACTCTCACCAACGCTACTAGACTTCGCAGTATTCTTACCGCCTCTCCAGAACTCCGCGAGCGCATGCAACGTTCCGAAGATCGCGCCAATAACGTTGATCGCGATTTCGCAAAATCTGAAAGAAACGCTCCTTGGTCATTCTACAACCAGCAAGATAGTGAATTTATGAACCATTATAAAAATATCGACATGCTTGCTGCCGAGTGTACTGGTTCTCCAGATATGTTCTTTGAAAGAGCTCGCGAATATCTTGTAGAAGCCATAGCTACCGATCACCGTTTTGAACCAGTCTTAGATCAATTTAATGAATATGCCTTGTTTAATGGCAATGACCGCACTCTCACAGTCGAAGACCATGCTAATTATCTTCAAGATCTCATTAGCACTTACGTGTCCGAGTAATTTCTAGTTTTCCTCTACCCAATCCATTCTTTTTATGCTAAAATAAAATTACATGGCACAGTATAAGGTCCCACAAGACGTCGAGGCAGATGATAAACTCCTCGGCCCGTTTACCTTCCGCCAATTCGTCTATCTCATGATTATGGGTGGATTTGTTGGCCTTGCTTTTGCTCTCTTTCAAATTTTCTGGGCACTCGCTCTCCTTGCCGTCCCATTTATCATTTTTTTCGCCATCCTTGCCCTCCCACTCAAAAAAGATCAACCTATGGAAACTTACCTCGCTGCTGTTGTCTCTTATCATCTTAAACCTAACAAGCGTTTCTGGATGCCCGGCCAACGCGAAAATACCATCCTAATCACCGCCCCTAAAAAGACCGGTGAACCAACTCTCCGTGACATCTCCGAAGAAGAAGCCGGCAATCGCATCGACTTCCTTGCTAATGTCATCGACACTGAAGGCTACGCCGTCCGCGGCAATCTTTCCGGCGCCGCCTTCCAAGAAGAATTCGTCAAAGAAGCCGACGCCACACCAGACATCATGGATATCAACGCTTCGCCTGTCATCAACCAAATGCTCGCCAAGCAACAAAACGAACGTCATCAAGCTATGCTTAATCAAATGCGCCAAGCTATCGGCAATTCCGAATCCGCCAAAGAGCCTATCGGTGATTATCCTCAATTTTCTGGCACCACCCTGAACCCTATCACCCCTCAATTTTCCACAGCCACCGCCATCAACCCTGCCGCCATGGCCGCCCCTACCACCGCTCCCAAAGCGACCCTTAACAATCTTGCTAACAATAACGATTTCACCGTCGCTACTATTTCCAAAGAGGCCGCTCGTATTGAAAATAATCATAGAAAAATTTAAGGAGATATTATGGACCCACAAGTTATGCCACAAGCTTACAACCCTTACACCACTGGCGCACCAACGCCTGTCGCTCCGTCAGCTCCAGCCACTCAGGCTCCAGCCGCACCAGCCATGCCAACTGGTATGCCAATGCCGCCAACCACCGCCCCAACAGCTCCAGTAGCCCCAACATCCCCAACTGCCACCTCGCTCCAAGCAGCCGTTAATACTGCCACTAATCAACCTCAACCCACCCCGCCTGCTATGCCTACTAATAACACCGCTGCTGCTTCCTCTGCTACGGTCCAACCAACCATGAATATGTCCGCCGATGCTCAGCCTCTTTCACCAATCAACGGCGCTATGTCTGCCACCGGCCAAGCCGCCGCTCCCCAAGCCGCTCCTAAAAACGCCACTCCAGACAACCCTATCTCCACTCAATCCACTCTCCTTATCTCCGAACTAAGAGATGGCCTTGTCATTATGAAAGACGGTTCTTTCCGCGCCGTCATCGCCTGCCAATCTATCAACTTTGACCTCATGTCCGAAAACGAGCGCGAGGGCGCTGAATATGCTTACCAAGATTTCTTAAACTCCCTTAATTTCACCACCCAGATTCTCATTCGTTCACAACGTGTCGATATCGGCCCTTACATCGAACGTCTCACTGAAATCAGAAAAAATAACGACAATATGCTTCTTGGCGTTTTGATGGATGACTACATTGACTTTATCGACCGCCTTTCCCAAGAAGCCAACATTATGGACAAATCCTTCTTTATTGTTATTCCATACTACACTTCCGCCGATGCCGAAAAAGTTATGACCCAAACCCGCAACTTTTTCTCCGACATTTCCAAGAAAAAGACTCCAGAGGTGTTCAAAATCGACCGCGCCACTTACGACAAAGCCATTACTGAGATTAATAACCGCGTTGAAACCGTTATGTCCGGCCTCTTTAAGATGGGCGTTCGCGCCGTCCGTTTGAACACTCGTGAACTTGGCGCGCTCTATTACAATTTCAACAACCCCGACACCGCCGTCAGGGAACCGCTCGTAGATTTTACCAAACTGGCCACTACTTATGTCAAGAAAGGAGAAAAAGAAAATGTTTAATAAAGGCAAAACCAAAAAAGCCGGCAAACAGCTTTCTGCCGCCCAAATCGCCGCTCAGGCTCAGGCTATGGAGGAAGCCGAGATCCAACGCGCCTTTGAGCAAGGTATCACCACTCTCCGTGACCTCATTTCTCCTTCCAGCATCGAGATTCACTCTGACTACTTCCGACTAGGCACTAAATACGGCCGCACGCTTTATGTTTACGGCTATCCTCGCACTCTCGTCACCGGCTGGCTTTCTCCGCTCATTAATATCGATGAAGTTCTTGATATTTCTATGTACGTCTATCCAGTAGAAACCGCTGTCGTTATGAAAAACCTCCAGAAAAAAGTTACTCAGCTTGAAGCTTCTGCCGCCGTTAATAATGAGCGTGGCAAAATTCGCGACCCAGAGCTAGAGGCCGCTCTCTCCGACGCTGAGGAGCTTCGTGATCAGCTCCAAGTCGGCCAGGAAAAGTTCTTCCGTTTCGGTCTCTATGTTACGCTTTGGGCCGACAGTCTAGAAGAACTTGGCTTTGTCCAAAGAAAAATCGAAACGCTCTTTGGCCAGCAAATGGTCTTTTCTAAGGTCGCCAGTTCTCAACAAGAACAAGGCATGAACTCTTGTATGCCACAATGTACCGACCAACTCCTCATCCGCCGCAACATGAATACCGGCGCCATCTCCACTAGCTTTCCATTCACTTCCGCTGACCTTACTCAGGAAAAAGGCATATTATATGGTATCAATATGCATAATTACGGCCTTGTGATCTTTGACCGTTTCTCTCTAGAAAATGCCAACTTGGTTGTATTTGCCAAATCTGGTGCTGGTAAATCTTTCACCGTCAAGCTCGAAGCGCTGCGCTCTATGATGACTGGCTCAGAAATCCTTATTATTGACCCAGAAAACGAGTACCAACGTCTTTGTGATGCCGTTGGTGGCTCTTATATTCGCCTTAGTCTCAATTCTGATGTCCGCATCAACCCATTTGATTTGCCAAAAGTTGTTGACGCTGAGGATGCCAACGACGCTCTCCGTGCCAATCTTGTTACTCTTCATGGTCTATTCCGTCTTATGCTTGGCGGTGCCGCCCAACAAGCCGCTCAGTCATCCGGTGGTGCGGCCTCCGTCGCCGCTCCCGGCCTCACCCCAAACGAGGAGGCTGACCTTGACCAAGCCCTAATCGACACCTACGCCCGCGCCGGCATCACTTCCGATCCACTTACTCACCAGTCCACCCCACCAACCATTCTAAACCTCTATGACACCTTACTCCATATGGGTGGCTCCGGTCCAAATCTCGCTCAGCGCCTCCGCAAATACACCACCGGTACTTTTGCTGGCATTTTCTCCCAACAGTCTAATGTTGATATTAACAACCAAATGGTTGTCTTTAATATTCGCGATCTTGAGGACGAACTCCGCCCAGTTGCTATGTATATCGTCCTTTCCCACATCTGGAATGTGGTCCGCGCCGAACAAAAACGCCGCCTTCTCATCGTTGATGAGGCCTGGCAGCTGATGCAGTATGAAGATTCTGCCAACTTCTTATTCAGCCTCGCCAAACGCGCCCGTAAGTATTACCTTGGTCTCACCACCATCACTCAAGACGTTGAGGACTTTATGAGCAGCAAAATGGGTCGCGCCATTGTCAACAACTCCTCTATGCAACTCCTCCTCAAACAATCCAGCTCCGCCGTTGACGTCCTCTCTGACGTGTTCAAATTAACCAACGAGGAAAAGAAACGCCTCTCCACCTTCCCAGTCGGCCAAGGCCTATTCTTTGCCGGCCAAAACCACGTCCACATCCAAATTATCGCCTCCGACACCGAAGAATCCCTCATCACCACCAACCCCGTCCAGCAAGACCAAAACACCAAGTAGAACAAAAACCTGTTAATAAGGACCCATTTATTTTTATTCCAATATATGTTATAATATAAGCATGGACGAAGGTCAAAAATACTTCGGTGAACGCGACATTAAACCCGACTTTTTGACCGTCAAAAATCTTGAACAAAACCCGGAAGCATCTTCAGCAAAAACCGCCGAAAAAGAAGCCTCCTTTTACGAAAGCACCACCAAAAATCCCACCGCAAAAAAAGCTATCAAGTTCAAAAAATCCACCAAAAACAACCACCGTCTTAAAAAATCCGCCCTTGCCCTCGGGCTTATCGGCATCGTTCTCGCCGTCGTATTTATCGCACTTGGCTCCAACTCTTTTCTCGGCCCACACCTAGAATCGCTCTTTACCGAAGCTACCAGCACTGACTATACCGCCTACTCTATCAGGAGTAATGAAATTATCAAGGAAATTCTAGAAGGCAAACTAGAAATGCCTGAGTATCTCAAAGAGCGTCTTGAAAAAAATGATATCAAAGTGATAGATAATACCACTCTGGAGTACAAAGGCCAAACTATCACCGCCGACAACTTCCTCAGCCTTTACAATTCCAATGTAGATTTTAGAGAGGCCATCACCTATGCCCGCCGCGGCCGTATTGCTATGTTCTTTGACTCCGCCGCCGAAAACTTTTACAACAAGCTCGGGCTTTCTCGCGATGTTTTTCACGACGATACTCCTTCTGGCGATAATGCCACCGATACTGCCTACTACCGCGACAAAATGACCACCTACTTTGACGTCGATGCCGGCACCAACATCAACACCGCCGAAGAAACGACCGAGGAAGACGAAGAAGGAAACGAAATCATAAAATACGTCGCTACTGGCGAATCCGCTACCAGCAGTAGCGCCACCGGCAACTCTGCCAAAGACCGCGCCATCAATTATTTAGACTCCATCAGCGAAAAAGTCACCGCCGACACGCCCGGCTGTGCCGCCCTAGAAATCGGCAATATGGTAGCCACCGCCATCTCTGCCAATAATAACTACACCGCCGCCCACGAATACATGACCAAAATGGAACCCATTTCCAAATCTCGCTATATCAACAACGACGGCTCTGCCATCAACTCTGTTCTAAACTGGTTTACCAAAGTCGATACCGCCACCGTCTATGACGCCGAAACCGGCGAAGAAATAGAAGTTACCGGTTCTCCACTAGAAAGTGAAGGTATGCGCGTCGTCCTCGGCGGCCTCACCGCCAACACTGCTAACACCAAAAAATACTCCCTGGAACGTTCCTTTACTTCTACTAATCGCAGTATCAACCTCGCCGGCCTCAGTTTAGAAGGCTGCCCTACGACAAAAGCTAGCGGCACTAGTATCAGTCTCAGCGCCACCGCCAACCCTGGCACCGCTCTCATCCGCACCACTATTGGCCTCCTCCTCCACTACACTCTAGGCGAAGGCGTTCAAATCGTCGCTTCCTCCGTCCTCGGACTACTCGTTCCTACCATCAGTCAAGTTATGTTTGAAAATCCTTTTGAAAACGCCGTTGGCATCGCCGGCGGGGAATCATTCGCCATGGGCGCCGCCAACATCAATCAGCTTTCCGCCCAACAAAACTCTGGCGCCACTATCGCGTCAAGAGAACAAGCCTTA
>JAFWJE010000017.1 GCA_017511685.1 Candidatus Saccharimonadota bacterium
CACTACTATAGTAGATATAGCTACTTCCAATGTCTCTGGCTACAAGCTAATGATGAACTCTGATTACAGAACAGACGGTACCAGCTCTGACACGCCGAGTGCGGCAGAGTTTACCACTAACCTCATTAACACCGATTCTACAATAGCCGCTACGGAAGTCGGTCAAATTGCCACAACTGCCGGCAGTAGCACTGCTAGTAGTACTAGCTACTGGAACTACAGCAAATCCTGGAATGAATCTCTCGGCCCAGAAGGCCAGACTAAAGATTTTTCTAGCACCAACCTTGCCAGTGCCAGTCTAGAAAACCTCGCTATCCCAGCTCAATCCGCCCCAGACACAGTTAGAGACGATGTAGATATAGCAACCAGTAGTAGCCAGACTAGCATATCAGTCAACGTTAACGCCGCCACTGACAAATCTAGTGGTATCTACAAGAACGAACTAGTCTTTACTGCCATAGCTAATCCAATACCAGTAGACTATACTTTGACCTTTGACAAGAATACCACCGATATTGTTACTAATCTCCCAGACCCACTCACTGCTACCACTATGGCTACATCCTATACCTTCACTATCCCAGACACCAGTGGAGAGGGAACACTCCCAGCTATGACTAGAGACGGCTATAGTTTTGTTGGCTGGTCCACCAGCGCCAGTACCAGACAAGGCAGTGGCTCTGGTCCAGATGGATTATATGTTGCCGGTGATACTTACACCGTCGTCGCAGATGACTCTGGCAACCCAGACTATACTACTCATGGTACTGGTTCAGCTACATTGTATGCCGTATGGGCACTAGAATATACCTACACTCTAAACTACTCCTGTGATGCTGGTGCTACTAACTGTCCATCTACCCAGACTACCACCACTACTAATACCTCCCATACCTTCACTATCCCATCCACTACTCCAGAGCTAGACGGCTACAACTTCATTAACTACACCGATAATGGCGCTGGAGCAGGGAATACTTACAACCCGGGTGATACTGTAACGCTCACCAGCACAAGTAACACTAAGACCTTGACTGCTAACTTCGAGCAAGCCATCCCGGCTTTCTGGACTATTACCACTATGCAGCAAATGACCCCAGAAGTCTGCGCTAGTGTCTATACACCAAGTAACGTTACTAATACTAACAAATCTAGCCTCAACATTATCGACAAAGCCCACGCCGCGAACTACACCGCCACCGCTGACGGCACTAACCAAATCCCAGAAACTACCCTCACAGACTCCCGTGACCAAAAGACTTATACGGTGAGAAAACTTGCCGATGGTAACTGCTGGATGACAGACAACCTTGCCTATGACATCCTTGGCCTCTACAATGGCAACCCGAGCCGCCGTGGTATTGGCTCCAAGAATGATGGTTCCACCTTTGAGATCACCGATGCCAGCTTTGCCTCCGGTGTCGTTGGCTACTATACCACTAATAATACTTACAACTACGTCATCAACCCAAATACCAAATCTCTCTCCGGCATCACTCGCTACAGCTACTCTGGTGACATCTCTGGTAATACAGAATACTATTACAACTGGACTGGCGCCACCGCCGGCCAGGGCTCGCAAGCCCAGTCCTCCGGCGATATAGATGGTTCCATCTGTCCAGCCGGTTGGCGCATGCCTACCGTCTCCACCGCCACCACTGATGCTAACTGGGATACCAGCTGGGGTAAACTTACCTACACCTACCTAGGCCTCTACACTAACACTTCCAGCAACGGTTACCAGACCCTAGAGAGCTACCCTATCTCCCTTTACCGCGCCGGCAACGTAAATAATGGTAATCATGGCGTCGCGCAGCGTGGCTACTATTGGTCCTCCTCGGCCTGGCCTAGCAATTCTAACTTCGCGTACCGTCTATTCTTCGACGTGTCCTACATGTACCCTCAGGACAGCGGTAGTAAGAGTCCCGGTTATCAAGTGCGTTGTTTGGCTACGCGGTAGCGCCCAAAATCCACTACATCCCCCCATTCTGCAACCACGCCACCCAATATTTAATCCTCATGCTTGACACCTTGACAAAAACCACTCTGCTTTTCGGTTTGATAAGAATCGAAAGAAAAACTAAGAGATCCCGCTAGGCGGAACCTCTTAACACCCAAGAACAGTGACTACTCGGGTAGCTGTTCTATGATTACAGTATACCATCCCGCTCAAGTTTTTGTCAAGAACTCAAATCTTTTTCCCCTCAAACAGCACCGTCGGCACCGCTGGTGGTGGGGTAAAATCAGTCGGCCGGAGTGGGTAGCGAATTTTAGTAGCATACTTAGCTATCACCTCTTGACCTAGTTGTGATGTATAGTGCCGGTCGGTATTTAGTAGCTTCAGCGCAAATTGCTTTTGCAAAATCAGATAAAAACTCTCCGGCGGATTTTCCGCGGTAATAAGCCGCCGCACTATGGGCGAGCTCAGATGAAACGGCGGGTTAGCAAACACCTTATACGGCCCCTCCGGCAGAGCCATTTCCAAAAAATCCTGCTCAAACACCCGCACGTTACTCACTCCTCGCTGCTCTAAATTAGTACGGAGTCGCAGTGCTGTTTCATGGTCTGGCTCCACCGCCCACACTTCGCGGCACCGCTTAGACAACGCAAAACTAATTACTCCAGACCCAGCGCCAATATCTATCACTAAATCGCGCCGCTTGATATTGCTATGTCCAATCAACATCAGCGCCAGTCGCGGCGACCTTAAGAAATGTTGAGACAAGGCATCTTTCCGCATCAGCTCTCCTTACTAGCCCGCCGGCGGCCTTACAGTCCCGCCTCTAACATCTGCTGAACTTTAGCCCATCCCCAGCTAGAATCAAACCCGCCAGAGGTGTATTTGCCGAACTTCAGATACGGCACGCCCGATGAGCTGGCGATCCGTCGCCCGGCCTTTTTCTCCATCTCAGCCACAGCGCTGGATTTCTCGTGATTTTTCACACAACTTACGAACTTATCGCTCATCCCCATCCGCGCACCAAGGTCGGCAAAATAATCCGCGTCAATCTTAGCGCTGCCATCACTCTCAAAATAATCTACGCCCAGTGTCGGTATCACCAGACTAAAGTACTCGAAGAACCGCTCCTCGTCCGCCGCGCAGGCCATCGCCTCTGCACCCCAGAGTGAAATATCCGAGCTAAGATATGGGATGATCCTAAACTCCAGCTTTATGTCTTTTTCGCTCAAAATCTTTTCCAGCTCATTGCTATTCTCCACTAAAATGTTAGATAATCGATAGCAATATCCGCAGCTCAAATCCGTATAAAGTACATAATGATGCGCCGCATCCGTCTTGCCAATCATCGTATGCTCATCCCACACTTCGTCTGTCTCGGGTGTCGATGAACCGACGATATTTATCACCACCAAACACACTACCGCTGCTGCTACTGCCACCAGTGCGATAATTTTCACTACTTTTTTCATAAACCTGCCTCCATTAATTCTTTAACTTTATCATATCCCCAACTCTGATCAAACCCACCAGTTGCAAATTTGCCAAATTTAAAATATGGCAGGCCATTCTGGACTTGTTTAACGGCCTTAGCGGTATTTTCTTTTACCTTGTCTAATGACTTGTGCTCCGTATAGCAACTTACAAATTCATCTGACAGTCCAATATCCTTGCCGATATCCAGCCAATAATCTTCCGTCATCCCTTCAATCTTTGGTGCTGTCTTAGATACACCAATACCCTTAGAATGGTAATCATTCCAGAGCGCCCCAATCGCCGCATAGTAATAATCCCAGAATTTACCTTCTTCGGCCGCGCAATAAGCTGCCTCGGCACTCCAGCGGGACATATCTGGCTTGTGCTCACCATATTCGTATAAGAAATCCGTTAATCTTACTTCAAATAAAATTTTATGCTCAGCAATAAACTGCTTAAAATCATCGTAATTATCGTGGACTAAGCGTGAAAACGCATCACAATACGGGCATGCCAAATCTGTATACATTACATAATAATGCGGCGCATCCAGTTCACCCACGGTGGCGCCTTTATCCCAAATTAGTCCGCTGTTATCTGGCTTTTTGAATGTATTAAAGGTTAAAAGTGCGACAAAAAATCCCGCCACTAAAACCAGTACTACCCATCTAATTACTCTGCCCATCTGCCTCCTTCTTACTAAGTCGCGCCGCGCGCTGCTTTTCTAACATTATAACATAACTTTCCACCCCTAGCTTTTTAATTGATAGTATCATGATGATAATGGCGATAGTGGTAATCACTCCCGACACCGTACCAGCGATGGCGTAGCTTCCGCCGCCCACTACTGCAGATAGAAGTGGCGTAATCAGTGTGGTTCCACAAGTTGGACAGCCGCTACCAAGGAGCGCCAGAAACGCCGCAATCCCCGCATTCTGCACTGCATCGGTATCTTGCTTCTCCGCATCCTGCCCCTGGCCATCCGCGCCCCGTTTCTTGCTGTCCGTTTCCTGCCTCTGCCTACCTCTCTTGGCACCCCGCCTCCGGCCAGTCCGTTGCTTTTCTCGCCGATGCCGGTAAATCATTACAATCATCGCAATCAGTAGCGCCTGTAACATTGTCAGGGAAAAAGTCAAAAAGAAATCGCCAAAATTCCGCCCCACCCCAAAAAGTGCTAAGAACGCGCTGGCTATCACAGACATTTTTCCGCCAAAATCCGAAGCAAAGAACAGGTTAAACGCCGAGAATCCGCTAGTAAACATACTCAGCAACGTGCCAAATATGACAAAGACTACAGCGAAAATCACCCAAAATCTCGGCTGTTTCGTTAATCCCAAGATACCTAATCCGGCCAACTTGAACTCGTCTAACCATTTGGCTAGCCGCGCCTTTAAATTCCGGTTACCTCCATCGCCCTTACCTTTCATAAAATCATTATACACAAAAAAGAGGGCTCTTTCAAGTCCATAACTTAATTATATCACAGAAAGCTAAAAAAGTCAATGGATTTCCCATCGTCACCCCTGTAAAATTACTACAAGCTACAACATAAAAAACTCTAAAAATCAATATTGACATGGGTTTTGCTTGTGCTAAAATAAAAACAAGAGGATTGCGTGAAGTTGAGAGCCACACAATCACTCGTGGAGTTTCTAGACTGATTATTCACCTAGAAATTAAAAAATACACCTCCCAGGAGGTGTATTTTCTATCAGCGTCGGGTTATATTGAGTCACCAAAAAAGTGCGAACCTAAAATGTGGTGCGAATGAAGAGACTCTAACTCTCGACCTCTTCCTTGGCAAGGAAGCGCTCTAAACAACTGAGCTACATTCGCAAGGCACGTCCGCACCTTACGTCTACATTATACATAATATAAGTCTAGAAATCAAGAGTTTTTTGTGGTAAAATGATGTTACGGCGCTTTGGCGGAGTGGTTACGCAGAGGTCTGCAAAACCTCGTACACCGGTTCAATTCCGGTAGGCGCCTCCATTTTAAATCATTTGGCGGCCGAGTGGCGGAATTGGTATACGCGTTCGACTTAAAATCGAATGGAGAAATCCATACGGGTTCAAGTCCCGTCTCGGCTACCAACCCTGAAAGGATACAGTAATGACAGAGATGACCTACCTAGATTATGCCGCCACCACCCCATTATTAAAAGAAGTAATCAAAGCTGTCGCGGAGGCCGAAAAACGCTTTTTCGCTAACGCTTCGGCGCTTCACACCCCTGGCCACCTGGCCAACAATGAAATCGAACATACTAGGGAACTATTAGCTAAGCTCATCGGCGCTACGCCAGATGAGATTATTTTTACCTCTGGCGCCTCGGAGAGTAACAATACCGTTATTCATACTTTTGAGGGCTGTCAAATTGAAACCTCGCCCCTGGAACACCACTCCATTTTGGAAGCAGCCACGGCTTATGCCGGCGACAAGCTGCCTAAATTATACTCTTATATGCTAGTCAATAACGAAATCGGCGAGATCCAAACTCTGCCAGAGATAGACCGCACCAGCTATGACAAATCTCCGCTGTTTGCCGCTAAAACCGATTGGGGCAAGCCACTAGTTACTGACTGCCGCAAGGCCTACCTCCACTCCGACCTTACTCAGGCCCTAGGCAAAATCCCTCTGGATGTCCATAAACTTAACCTGGATTATGCTACTTTTTCCGCGCACAAAATCGGCGGGCCCATCGGCGTTGGCGCGCTTTACGTCAAAAAAGGCGTGCCGTTTAAGCCACTTATCTACGGCGGCAATCAGGAGCATAAACGTCGCGGTGGCACATACAATACTGTCGGTATTATCGGTTTTGGCGCCGCCCTAGAAAAAGTACTAAAACAAAAAAGCTGGGAAATCTACGATACCAAGGTCCGCAAATTGAGAGACCAGCTTGCTCGCCGCATCCTGAAAGAAATCCCTGGCAGCTCTTTAAATACCGACTTACGCCCTGGCGCCTCTGTGCCGAACATTTTGAACGCCTCATTTAAGGCTGCCGAAGGCGAGTCTATCCAGCTCTACCTAGATGCCGAAAACATCATCGTCTCCACCGGCTCCGCCTGCGCCGCCGGCGACATTAAGCCTTCCCACGTCTTAATGGCTAAAACCGGCGACGCCGAAGTTGCTCACTCCTCCATCCGCTTTTCCTTTGGACTAGGAAGTACCACAAGAGACGTAGAACGCGTTATGGCCGTCTTGCCAAGAATTGTCAAAAAACTCCAAGGGATGAGCACTATCCCTTATGATGCCGAAGCCGATGTTGACGCTGATGCTGGCTCTGACGCCGACCTCGACGTCCCAGCTCGGTAATTTTTCACTGCCTCTTTAAGAGCGTCATGCCCTAGTACTGAACAATGAAACTTATGTCGCGGCAACTTACCGAGATACTCATCAATCTCCTCCGCCGTAATAGCAAGCGCTTCATCCAAAGTCCGCCCCTTGGCAATCTCCGACAAAGCTGAAGTTGAGGCAATCGCCGAGGCGCAACCGTAGGTTTTCCAGCGAATGTCGGAAATCCGATCGGTCTGAGGGTCCACCCGGATGAACATTTTCATCTGGTCTCCACAGATTGGATTGCCCACTATGCCTGTAGCGTCGCACTGAAACTGCGCCTCGTCGCCCATCAAGAAGTTCCGTGGGTTCAAAAAATGGTCTTTTACGGTATCTGTATAGACCCAATCTTGACCGGCATTTGTGCCGTCAGCACTCCCACATTTTTTATCCATATCAAAATTATATCACAAATCTTAACTCTCTGGCTGAATTTCCACCACTGAAACTTCTGCCGCCTTTACGTGGTTTAGCTGCCGCAGAGTTTTTGGCGCCGCGAACTGTGCCCCCACCATCCCACCGTTAATCAGCATTAAAGAGCCATCGCCCACCGGCATCATTCCGCGCGCCACTGGCGCAAACGGCCGTTTGTGTGGCGAAATCAATCCAAAATTAACACCTAGTTTATCAAACGCATCGTCTAGTCCGCGCGGCACAATCCCACCGTGTGTATGCCCAAACGATAAAATATCAAAACCGGCTAAATCCTCGGCCACTTTTGCGTTTACCATTGGCGCGTGCGACAAAAACCAGTTCGCCTTATCCAAACTAAGTACCTCCGACGAAAAATCAAACTGCGACAGTTTCTGCTCAAACTCGTAAACGTTGTCAAAATGCCGCAAAGAGCCAGTCTTATCGTAAGTCAGCACACACCGCTCGTCTTGAAACGCCCCAAATACCCGCAGAGAATCCGTCTCAAAAAACTCATCCAGAAGTAGTGTTACTCCGCATTTATCACAGAGTGACCGCCACCGCGGCAGGGCAAACCGGGACGCCACTCGCGCTGGTCGCGTCGGCGTGATAAAATCGTGCGAGCCTAAGACCATCACTGTCGGTGCCGCCTTGGAGCAGAGCAAAAGTTCTCTCACCAGTTTTCGCACCGAAGTTTCGCGCTTTAATTCCACTGGGCTATCCACAATGTCGCCAGTCAGCATAATCAAATCTGGATTAGCCACCGAAATCGCTTGTTTTAGATATTCGTATTGTAAGTCTGACACCACTGGGCTAATATGCCAATCGCCAGTCACCATCACCGTCGCCGCCGGCACTTCGCGCGCCACAAAAACCTCGTGCTTTCTCACTTTCAAAACATTTGGTTCTTGTAAATTCATTAGCATAATTATAACATTTTTGATATAATAGTATTAAATAATATTTAAAAGGAGTAAACATGATTTTTGCAATTATAGGTGGATGTTTAATCTTAATCATAATTGTTTTCATCTGGGGCACGTATAACGGCCTCGTCAAACTAAACGAACGTGTCAACGAGGCGTGGTCGGATATCACCGTCCAGCTAAAACGTCGCTCAGACCTCATTCCTAACTTAGTTGAAACCGTTAAGGGCTACACTAAGCATGAAAGTGAGGCCATCAAGCAAGTCTCTGATGCTCGCGCCAAGATGATGGGCGCCCGCACCGTCAAGGCCACCGCTGAGGCTGACAAAAGCTTTATGGGCGCGCTTTCTCGCATTATGGCCGTCTCTGAAAGTTACCCAGAGCTAAAAGCCGACAAAAACTTCCAGAAGCTCCAAGAGGAATTATCCGACACTGAGGATAAAATTCAAGCCTCTCGCCGCTTTTACAACGCCGGCGCCAAGGAACTAAACACCAAGATTAAAATGTTCCCAGTCAATCTGTTTAAAGGCTTTGGTTTTAAGACCCGTGATTATTACGACGTCGCCGAGGACGAAAAAGCTAAAGTCCAGAACGCCCCAGAGGTCAAGTTTTAGTAATGTATAAGCAAATTGCCGCCAATAAACGAAGAACCATATTCTTAATGCTGTTTTTCGTTGCCTTAATCGGGCTAATTGGCGGCATTTTTGCCTATTTCTATCAGAATCTTTGGGTAGAAGTAGGTATTTTAGTTATTGCCACCGGCTATGCTGTGCTTCAATATTTTGCAGCCGGTTCCTTGGCTGTCGCCATGACTGGCGCTCACCAGATAGAGAAGAAAGATAATCCTAAATTATACAACGCCGTAGAAAATATCTCTATCACCACTGGCTTGCCGATGCCTAAGGTCTATATCATTGACGACCCCGCACCCAACGCTTTTGCTACCGGTCGCGATCCAAAGCACGCCATCGTGGCCGCCACCACCGGACTTCTGGACATTATGGATAAGTCCGAGCTAGAGGCGGTGATGGCCCATGAGATGTCACACGTTAAAAATTACGATATCCGCGTTTCTATGATTACCTTTGGTCTAGTCTGTCTAGTTGGCCTTATTTCCGACATCGGTCTTAGGTTAATGTATGTTACGGATGATGATGACCGCAGCCCAGTTGGCGCCGTCATTATGTTAATCACTGCTATTTTTGCGCCACTAGCTGCCTCTTTGGCTCAGCTGGCTGTTTCGCGCCAACGCGAATTTTTAGCTGACGCCTCCGCTGTTAATATCACCCGTCATCCAGATGGTATGATTTCCGCCCTGAAAAAACTGGACGAACACGCCCGCCCGATGCGCCACCAAAACGCCGCCGCCGAGGCTCTCTATATTAATAGTGGCCTGAAAAAAGGCGCCATCGCCAATCTCTTTAGTACCCACCCACCGATAGAAAAGCGCATTGAAAGGCTAGAAAATGGCAAAAAAACCTTCTAATTTCAAGCTGTCTTTTAAAAGCAAGGAGCAGGACGTTAAGCAGAGAATTACCGCCAGAAAATCTCGCCGCGTCCGTCTCCACCGGTCATTCCATCGTTCTTACCGCGAAGATTATCAGCGGCCGTTTGAGGCTCCAGGCTTACTCGCCCACACTGTCGCCACTTTTAAAATTATTTTCAGAAACTGGCGGATTTTTATTCCACTTATTTTGGTTATCGCTGTAATGAATATCATTTTGGTTGGCCTAATGAACGAGGATACCTTCGTCCAGTTTCAGAACGCTATTGACCAGACCGCAGAGGATGTCAAAATGGGCAGCCTCGGCACTTTCGCTAAGTCGGGATTGTTACTAGTTTCCACTATCACCACTGGCGGTCTATCTCAAGGCGCCAGCGAAGTCCAGCAAGTTTTCTCTACTTTGCTATTTCTTATTACTTGGCTTACCACCATCTACCTCCTGCGCCACCTCTTAGCAAAGCACAAGGTTAAGCTCCGCGACGGTCTCTACAACGCCCTTGCTCCGCTCATCTCTACAGCGCTAGTTGCGCTGGTAATTTTCATTGAGGCTATTCCGGCTATGATTGTAGTGATTGCCTATTCTGCCGCCGTAGCTACTAATTTTCTAGCCACGCCTTTTTACGCGCTGCTCTTTTTCATCTTTGCGGCGCTACTCATTTTACTTTCGGTCTATCTCATATCAAGCTCATTGGTGGCGCTTATCGCCGTTTCTGCGCCAGGGCTTTATCCGATGGTAGCGCTTAGAACCGCATCAGATCTCTTGGCCGGTCGTCGTATTAAGTTTATCGTCCGAGTCGTGTATTTGTTTATCTCACTCATCGTTATCTGGGTATTCATTATGCTGCCATTAATCGCCCTCGACCTCTGGCTCAAGAGCATCTTTGACTGGCTCGCCGGTATCCCATTCGTCTCAATAGAATTGCTCCTTATGACTTGTTTTTCTACTGTTTATGCCACCGCCTACCTCTATCTATATTACCGGAGAATGCTAGACTATGAAGATTAGTCACGCCGAAGCCGCCGCCCGCATTGATAAATTACGTGAGCTGATTAACGATTACCGTTATCATTATCATGTTCTAGATGAGTCCACTATGTCTGAGGCTGCGGCAGATTCGTTAAAACATGAACTGGCCCAGTTAGAGGAGCAATTCCCAGATCTCATCACTCCAGACTCGCCTACTCAGCGTGTGGCCGGAAAGCCTCTGGACAAGTTCACCAAAGTCCGCCACGCACGCCGGATGATTTCACTGGCCGATGTTTTTTCCGAGGAGGAAATCAAAGATTGGGTCACCCGCAACCAAAAACTCGTACCGGCCGGCACTCATTTTGAGTATTTTACTGACATCAAAATGGACGGCCTAGCTTGTTCACTCCACTATGAAAATGGTCAGCTAAAGCAAGCTGTTACTCGCGGCGACGGCCTTGTTGGTGAGGATGTTACTATGAACGTCCGCACTATTGAGAACATCCCGCTATCCTTAGGGCGCGGCCACCAAAACGCCGCCGAGTTTGTCCCCGCCAAAGTAGAAGTTCGCGGTGAAATCGTAATTTTCAAGAGTGATTTTGACCGCTTAAACGCCGAGCAAGAAAAGCGTGGCGAAAAGCCTTTTGCCAACCCGCGCAATCTGGCCGCTGGCTCCATCCGTCAGTTAGATCCTAAAATTGCCGCCGCTCGTCCGCTCAAATTTATGGCGTACGATTTGGTTACCCCAGACCGCCGGACTCACCACGACGCTTACGAAACTCTGCGTGAGTACGGTTTCCAGACCAGCAAGCAAGATAAGGTGTTCGACAGTTTGTCAAAGGTATTTCAAGAGATAAAACGTCTCGGCGAAACCCGCCAAAATCTACCGTTCAACACCGACGGTATGGTCATCAAGATTAACGACCGTCAGATTTACGATCAGCTCGGCATCGTCGGCAAGACACCGCGCGCCGCCGTTGCTTTTAAATACCCAGCAGAAGAAAGTACTACTAAGGTACTAGACATCGTGATTTCCATCGGTCGCACCGGTGCCGCCACCCCTGTCGCCATTTTGGAACCAGTTGTAGTTGCCGGTAGCACCGTCCGCCACGCCTCGCTCCATAACGCCGACGAAATCGCGCGCCTAGACGTCCGCATCGGCGATACTGTGATTATTTACAAAGCCGGCGACATCATTCCGCAAATCAAAGAAGTTTTGACTACTCTCCGTCCCGCCGATGCTCAGCCGTTTGATTACCGGGCTGCTCTGAAAGCGCAGTACCCAGAGTTAGAATTCGAGCGTCCGGCCGGCGAGGTAGTTTACCGCGTCAAAGGTGAAACTTCTGATTTTATCTTAAAACGCAGCCTAGAATATTATGCTAGTAAGCCCGCCCTAAACATTGAGGGCCTCGGCGAAAAAAACGTCGTCGCCTTAGTTGATAGTGGCCTCGTCAAGTCCATCGCTGATCTTTACCGGCTCACCACCACTAAAGTTGCGAGCTTAGAGCGCTTTGCCGACCTCTCCGCCCAGAATCTCATTGCCGCCATTAAAAAGTCCAAGACTGCGCCGCTAGCCAAGTTTATCACCGCTCTCGGTATCCGTCACGTTGGCGCTCAGACCGCCATCGCTCTGGCCGACAAGTTCCATTCACTTGATGCGCTGGCTACTGCCACCGAGGAGGAACTCCTAGAAATCCCCGACATCGGCAAAATCGTTGCTGAGTCCATCTTGGCCTACTTCGCCGACGAGGACAACCTCAAGTTATTAGGAGACTTAAAAGCTCTCGGCGTCAGCCCGGTTTACGAGGACACCTCCAATTTGCCGCTAGCCGGCAGAAGCTACATTATCTCTGGTACCCTAGAGAGTTATGGTCGCGAGGAGGCCGAGGACCAGCTCCGCGCCCTTGGCGCCACCGTTACTAGTTCCGTAACTAAAACCACTACCGCTCTCATTTTAGGTGAAAAGCCCGGCAAGTCCAAGCTAGAAAAAGCTGCCAAGCTCGGCATCCCCACCATCAACGAACAACAGTTTTTAAGCCTAATAAAATAATCTTGACACGATGTCAAGATTATTTTATTAAGCATACGGTTAGCGCACTTTGCCGATTGCTAAATCTGGTTCTAGCTCCGCAATGCGCAAAAGCTCATTATATTTTGCCATTCGGTCTGTTCTCGACAGAGAACCAGTCTTGATTTGACCGGCGCCTAGACCTACCGCCAGATGCGCAATCGTCGCATCCTCTGTCTCGCCAGAGCGGTGAGAAATAATCGTACCATACCCAGCTTTCTTTGCCGTCAGTACTGCATCAATGGTTTCGCTGAGGGTCCCAATTTGATTTGGCTTTATCAGAATTGCATTAGCTACATTCTCTTTAATGCCTTTTTTCAGCAACTTAGTGTTAGTCACGAATAAATCGTCACCCACCAATTGACAACGGGAGCCTAATTTTTCAGTCATCACCTTCCAGCCGTCCCAATCATTTTCTGCCAGACCGTCCTCTATAGAAATCACCGGATAATTATCAATAATCCAAGTATACCAGTTAATTAAATCGTCAGCGGTTTTCCAGTCGCCGTTAGTTTTTAGCTCATAATGGTCGCCCGCATAAAACTCCGACGAGGCAATATCCATCGCGATCGCTACGTCCTCACCCAGTTTATATCCAGCCCGCTCAATCGCGAGCTTTATACATTCTAGCGGTTCATTGTCACCATCCCGTACCATCGGCGCATAGCCGCCTTCATCGCCCACCGTGGTCTGGTATCCGCGCTCTTTTAGCACATCTTTTAGGGAATGAAAAACCTCCGCACCGGTCTGCATGACAGTCGTCATTGTGGTAGCACTTTTTGGGATAATCATATATTCCTGGAAATCCGTGCTCCAATCTGCGTGTGCTCCGCCATTCATTACATTCATCATCGGCATCGGTAAAGACATCTGATTGGTAGTCCCGGCCAGTCCCGCAATATAGCGGTATAGCGGCTGCTTTTTGGCTTGTGCTACCGCCTTAGCTGTTGCTAGTGATACTGCCAAAATCGCATTGGCGCCCAGCCCCGATTTATTTTCAGTCCCATCCAGCTCCAACATCAATTTATCGACTTGTGTCTGGTTTGCTGAATTGTCGACTAAAACATCGCGGATTTTGCTATTGATATTCCAGACGGCTTTTAGCACACCCTTGCCACCAAAATAATCTTTATCACCATCGCGCAGTTCTAAAGCCTCGCCCGCCCCCGTTGACGCCCCGGACGGCACACTGGCCCGCCCCATCTCGCCAGAGGCCAAATAAACATCCGCCTCCACCGTCGGATTCCCCCGACTATCTAGAATTTGCCTTGCTTTAATATCCGAAATCACATATTTATCCATAACCATTATTATACCACATGTTAGAAAATGTGGGTGGCGTAACATGTGTTTTGCGCTACGTCAGTTTTGCAGAACTTTTTGCGAACCAAATCAAAAATCAGTCTGTCACGGGTCGAGTACGGTACTGAAATACCGGCGCAGACCCGACTGACAGACTAATTTTTGATTTGACGTGAGCAAAGTGTTCAGCAAAACTGATGTGAGCAAAACACATGCTAGTTAGGATTCATTTATTTTTTTGATATAATATAACTATGGATTTAAAAGCGAAACTAAAGACCTTGCCCAGCTCCCCCGGCGTCTATTTCCATAAAGACCAATCCGGCCAGATTATTTACGTCGGCAAAGCCGCCGTGCTGAAAAACCGCGTCCGCCAGTATTTCCAAAACACCGAGAAAGATCCAAAGACTGCGGCGCTCGTCGCAGAAATCGCCGATACCGACTGGATAGTGGTTGATACCGAAATGGACGCACTCTTTTTGGAGAGTGAGATGATCAAGCGCTACAAGCCTAAGTGGAACATTCTACTCCGCGATGACAAGACTGTCTGCTATGTCCGCATTGATATGAAATCTGAAGTTCCTTTCGTCACAACCACTCGTCAGCCGATGGATGATCAAGCTACCTATGTCGGTCCATTTTATGCTAAAAACACCATCATGACAGCTCTCCGTATTTTGCGCAAAATCTTCCCGTATTACGACAAGCCTTACACTGGCAAAAAGACTCTAAATACCGACCTCGGCCTGACTCCAGGTATTGAAATCGGCAAAACCACCCCAGTAGCTTACAAAAAAGATTTGAGAAAACTCATTCGCTACTTAGAGGGCGACCGTGAGAAGCTCATTAAAGATATTGAAAAGGAGATGAACACCGAGTCTAAACTCGGTCACTATGAGCGCGCGGCGGAACTCAGGAATCAGTTTTTTGGCCTTAAAGGCCTCAAAAAGAAAATAGTTTTTTCTAACAAGGAATTTTTGGATATTTCCAAAGACCGGGCACTAGCTGAGTTGACGCAGCTTTTAAATCTAGAAAATCCACCTCGTCGGATAGAGGGTTATGACATTTCCCATAACCAAGGTGAGAACGTAGTCGCCAGCATGGTAGTATTCGTTAATGGCGTCTCTGACCGTTCTGAGTACCGCAAGTTCAAACTAAAGCAACAAAAAAATGACGATTTCAACAATCTCCGCGAAGTTTTGGAGCGCCGCCTAAAGCATAAGGAATGGCCACTACCTGACCTGATTATCCTAGATGGCGGTGAGCCACAGCTACGCGCCGTCCAGGACATAGTGGACGCCGCGCATATTCCTATCATCGGGCGCGACAAGTCCGGTGACCATTCTAAAAATGCCGAAGTCAAAATCGTCGTGCCAGCCGCCGTCGCGCCCGACGTCGCCACTGCTACTCCCGCTTCCGATGCCACCGCCTATCGCCTTGTCTATTTCGCACCAGATTCTCACCTCGCCAAACTCATCGCCCGCATCGATGAGGAGGCGCACCGCTTCGCTATCACCTACCACCGTTTATTACAAAATAAAAATATGCTAAAATAAGGTTATGATTAAGCGTCAATTATTAGGTTTTGCGGTGAGGTGGGTTTTGTCCTCATTCGGTATGTGGATCGCCATCACACTTTTTGGCACCATCACCGGCGCCTACGACGCGTGGTTGTTTATCGCCGCCGGCTTGATTTTTTCTCTAGTCAACGCTCTTGTTCGCCCTTTTGCCACTACGATGGCCCTGCCGCTCATCGTGCTAACTATGGGGATTTTTACTATCATCATCAACACCGCCATGGTGGCGCTCACGATTTACTTACTCCCTAATGTCACTATGAGTTTTCTAGGTGCAGTAGCCTCCTCTATTATCATGAGTATCATAAATGGGCTTGTCAATTTTTGGATTACGCCGTATAATAGAAAGTAATATGGATATTGCATCGTTTCTACAAACTATCATTCTGATTTCGGCTGTTCTGTCGATTTTACTAATCTTACTCCAGCAGCGTGGTGCATCGCTCGGTGCCGGCTTCGGTGCCTCCGGTGAGCTTTTTACTGCTCGCCGTGGCCTAGACAAATCTCTATTCAACGCCACTGTAGTCTGTGTTACTGTCTTTGTCTTTTCTATTGTCGGCCTCCTGATTATCCCAATGTAGCATTAATTTTTAATATAATATGGAACAAACTATCAAAAAACGTGGGCAAAAGTTAAAAAAGCGCTTTTTCCGTTTTTCTAAAAAAGCCAGCGTGGAAGGCAAGGAGCATATTAAGGAAAACGTCGTCGACCGCTTTTCCCATATCAAAAAAATCCGCCTCTTAATTTTTGAATGGGCGCTCCTCGTGGTTGCGATTATTATGCTTTCTATCACCCAGGCGGTTTTTTATCGCGAGTCGTATGCCGTTGATGCATTTACAGAAGGTGGCACCTACTCTGAGGCCACGCTTGGCCGGATCAATTCATTAAATCCACTCTTTGCTAATACTAGTAGTGAAAAGACTTTAAGTCGGCTAATGTTTTCTACGCTTTCAGCGGTAGATTATTCCGGTCACATCGGCCTTGGTCTAGCTGCCTCTATTACAACCGATGACACTGGCTCTGTCTGGACAGTCAAGTTGCGCGATAATCTCAAATGGTCCGATGGCGAGCCGATTACTAATGAAGATGTACTCTATACTGTCGGCGTCATCCAGTCGCCAGCTATCATTACTTCCTATTCTGCTAACCTTTCCGGCGTCAAAGTTGTCGAGCAAGACGGCGATCTTGTCTTTACTTTGCCTAGCCCTTATGCCAACTTTTCCTCTGCTTTAGAATTTCCAATCTTGCCTTCGCATATCCTAAAAGACGTCGCTCCTAGCGCTTTACTAGAAAATAATTTTTCCGTTAGCCCGGTTACCTCCGGTGCCTTCACTTATAACGCTGCCCAGTCCATCGGCAATACTGGCGAGAAAATTGTTTATCTTTCGCCAAACGATAGTTATTACGATGGCCGGCCACTCTTAGATAGCTTTGTTGTTCACGCTTATACTAATACTGATGATATTATTGAGGCAGTCAATTCTGGCACCGTTACTGCTACTGCAGAGCTTTTGCCGACTGATCGCGACAAAATCGTCGCCCCTAGTGTTTACGAAAAGCAAACCGCCCTCTCCTCTGGCGTCTTTGCCTTCTTTAACACTTCCGGCACCTCGGTATTAAAGAATAAAGATTTGCGTAAAGCCATCCAGCAGGGAATTGATATGCGTTCTCTCCGTGCGCCACTGGAGTCGGAGCCGCCATTAGATTACCCTCTGCTCAGCACCCAGGTGGATATCCAGGAATTTCCGAGCCTCCCAGAGTACGACCCGGACGCCGCTAAGGATACCATTAGTAAGGCTAACTTATCCGACGAAGAAAAAACCCTGCACCTCGCCACTATCAACACCGGCTATTTCCCAGCCTTAGCAGAAAATCTGAAGTTTCAGCTAGAAAACCTCGGCTTCAAGGTAGAGGTTAACGTGATGGCTCCTAGTCAAGATTTCGTGGTATCCGTCATCCGTCCACGCAGTTATGATATCTTGCTTTACGAAATTGAACTTGGTTCCGATCCGGATTTGTTTGCCTATTACCACTCCTCCCAGGTAACAGAGAATGGCCTAAACTTATCTAATTATAATAGTGCCATTGCCTCCGATGCGATTTTGGCCGCCCGCAGTAGCACCGACGTTTCCAAACGTATCGCTAAGTATGAAACTTTTCTGAAAAACTGGGTAGCCGACGCTCCGGCGTTAGGCATCTATCAAGTAAATATGTCGTACTTCGTGAACAAAAATGTCCGCACTTTCTCTGAGGATGCTAGGCTGGTGACCGCCACTGATCGTTTTGAAAACGTTTCCTACTGGGCTACTGAAAAAGCACTAAAAAACCGCACGCCATAAGCGCTTATACTTGCATGGGCTCGCGCGTTGTGCTAAAATACGTGTAGAACTTTGACATGCGCGCGTGGTGGAATTGGTAGACACGCTACCTTGAGGTGGTAGTGGCCATTTTAGAGCTGTGCTGGTTCAAGTCCAGTCGCGCGCACCATTGACAAAAGTTCATAACATTGTATAATAGCCCAAGCCTCCCCAAGCCTTGGGCTATTTTTTTATAAAAAGTCTTTAAAAAAGTCTTGACATAAGCTTCTTGACAATATAAAATATAAGCATAAAAGTCATATATTATATCAATAAACAGGGATAATAAAAAATGTCCAAAATCAAAACTCTCTCTATTGGGCTTGGCGTGGTCGCCGGCATTAGTGCTGCGATTTTGCCTTTAGCTGCTTATGCTGACGGTGAGCCTTCGGCTTCCGCCAACGTTGACGTCAACGTAAGGGTCGCCACTGTTATCAGTATGGCACTAGACACCCACTCCCAGACTGCGGCTGGTGGTAGCACTGGCGAGCTCACTTGCGACAGCACTGCTATCGTAGAAGATGATCCACTCACTCCAGAAGACGAGTCTAATGACGGCTGCTCCGGCACCGCCCAGGTCGCCGCTATCAATATCGCACCAAACTCTGCCGATCTCACTACCATGTATACCAATGTCTACGTCAGCACCAACAGCGCCGCCGGTTATACCTTGACTCTCATCGACGCCGATGATGATGCTAGCCTCAAGACTACAGGGAACGACACCATCGCTACTATCAACACTACTCCAGTTGCTGGCACCGCACCAGGTTGGGCTGTGTCTATTGACGGTGGCACCACTTGGCAAAAAATGCCAAAGAACGCCGGCACCAGCACTCCAGCCGAGGCTGCTATTACGGTTAAAAATCACACGCCAAATCCAGCCGCGATTTCCACTCGCGATCAAAGTACCGTAAGATACGGCGTTGCTACCGCCGCCGCTCAGCCAGCTGGCACCTATGTAGATACTATCACCTACACCGCCACTGCTAAATAGCACCATATATAATATATAGACTTATACCACCGTGCTTATCCCCGCGGTGGTTTTCTTATGCCATTCTGCTTGTGGAAAACTTGTATAAAAAAACTTAAAAAAAGTCCAAAAAAACTCTTGACTTAGCATTAGCGGTGTCATATAATAAGAATCACAAAGGTCATATTAAATAAAAATAACAAATAAAGAAAGGAAAATTTATTATGTCCAAAAGTACTAAAATTATTGCCGCTCTCGGCGTTGTAGCTGGCCTCGGTGTCGCTGCTCTTCCAGCATTCACCTATGCTGCTTCCGTTGATGGTAACGCAGAAGTTATCGTTGAGGTTTCCCCAGCTATTTCCCTAGCTATTACCGGTAACAACGATGATGCAGCTGGCTTCGGCAAGTTCTTTGAATCTGATCCATCTGGTGTCTACACCGATGCTACTGGTCTCAGCACCAACACTTCCTCCTCTAAGGTCTCAATGGCTCCTAACCAGATCGTAGAAGGCCAAGACAGCGATAGCGGTGCTACTGGTTACGGCTTCCTCTCTACCCTTACCGTTAACACTAACTCCAAAGGTGGTTACACGCTTAACGTCAAAGCCGCTACTGCCGCTGACGTTGACTTAACTAGCGGTACCGACACTATCCCTGCTATTGCTACCGCTGCTACTAACTTTACTCAAGGTACTGCCGCTTGGGGTATCAAAGCTGACGACGATTATAGCATCACTGAAGGCACTCAGGCTGCTATCAAGAATGATAAATGGTACCCTGTCTCTATCACCGATCAGTTAATCCGTCCAGCTGTTGCTAGCTCCACTGGCTATGCTAATCAAGCTACCAAGATTTACTACGGGGTCGCTACTGATGACGCTCAGCCAACTGGTACTTATCAAGGTACTCTTACCTACACCGCTGCTACTGCTAACTAATTTAGCATAAGCTTAGGTAATCAAAATAAGCCCCTTCGGGGGCTTATTTTGTTGAAATTAAGTCTTGAAAAGTTCCGCTTTGCTGTGTATAATAGATAACATAACAAGGAGGTAAATGGCTAAAAAACTAAAATTAATTCTTGCTGCCCTTGCTGTTGCATTTTCTGCTGGGTTAGCACTCATCCATCCCGTATCTGCTGCGGAGGATAATAGATTACCAATTAATTTGCAGGTTTCACCAACTAAGACTAAAATTTCCCTTACCCCAGGAGCTTCATACGTTGGCTCGTTCAAGGTTATGAATATCGGCTACTTGCCTTTTGATTACCAAGTCTATGCCACGCCATTCAGTGTCGCTAGTGAAAGCTATGCTCCAAATTACGAGGATACCGTCAGCTATTCCCACATGGCAGAATGGGTGTCCTTTGACAAAAAGACTGAAAAAGGCACCATCCAGCCAGGGGATACGGTAGAAGTATCTTATACCGTCAATGTTCCAAAAGACGCCCCAGCCGGTGGTCAGTATGCTGCTTTAATGGCAGAAACTAGCTCCGGTAATGCGGAAGATGCTAATATTAAGACTATTCACCGAGTAGGTATGATTCTATACTCCGCCGTTCCTGGCGAAACTAGGGAATGTGCTGAAATTGAAAAGAATATAGTAAATTCATTCTATTTTAACCCTCCGATCACTGTATCATCGCTCGTTAAAAACTGTGGTAACGTTGAACAGACAGCATACTATACTGCAAAAATCTACCCATTATTCTCCAATGAAGCAGTATTTTCTAACGAGGAGAATCCTATACAATTAGACATCTACCCAGAAACCTCGCGTTTCAATTCCATCCCTTGGGACGGCGCTCCAAGTATCGGTATATTCAAAGTTACACAAATAGTCAGAATAGGCGATCAAGAGTCTGAAGTCACCAAGTACGTTCTTGTTTGCCCGCTTTGGATTCTCTTCGTTATCATCGCCCTCATATTCTTCATTATCTTCTGGCTCGTCTCTCGCGCTAGAGATCGCAAAAAAGAGAAGCGTACCAGTGCTAGCAAATCTAGCGCAGAAACTAAATCTGATAAGGAGGAAAAATAATGTATAAAAAACTCATTGCGGCTGCCATTGCCATCACTGGCATTACAGCTCCGCTCGCTAATATCAACAATGTTTATGCTGAGGATGGGCTCACTACTTCCACTCCTCAGGTCACATCTTCGGATGCATCCAATGTCGCTACTGGCTCTTGGATTCAGGTGTCCCCGGTTTCTAGCCGCGTCATTTTAAAGCCTAACACTGCCCTAGACTACTCCATGATTGTCTCCAACATCGGCAACAGTGAGTTTAAGTTTAGCACCTACGTCGCACCATACTCCGTTGTAGATGAGGACTATAATGTCAGCTTCTCTAATGAGAGCAACCGCACTCAGCTTTCCCGCTGGATTAAATTTATTAATGATGATGGCTCTTTGTCTGACACCTACACTGGCACCATCCCAGCCGGTGAAAAGAAAACTGTTAACTATCGCATCTCCGTCCCAGAAGATGTACCATCCGGTGGCCAATATGCCGCTATCTTCGCCCAGACCGAAGCTGATAATACCGCAGTTGCTAACACTACTGGTATCACCACCGTTTCCAGAATTGGCCTAGTAGTTTACGGCCGTACTGAAGGTGAGACTGACGAAAAAGCCGAAATCACCGATTTCCACATGGATCGTTTCCTTAATAAAGGACCAGTCAAAGCTTCCGCTCTCGTCAAAAACAGTGGTAATACTGACTTTGAAGCTAAATTTGAATACACCGTCAGCTCTATTTTTGGCAATGAGCTCTATCGTAAAGAAGACGCTCAGAATGTTCTTCCAGACACCAGCCGTCGCCGCAACTATGAGTGGGAAAACACTTCCGCTATGGGTATTTTCAAGGCTACCTTTAAGGTTACGGCCCTAAATGAGGTCAAGGAAGAAACCCACTTAATTATCATTATGCCAATTTACATGATAGTTATTATCATTATTCTCTTGACAATTTTAATCATATGGATTATAATGCTAATCAGGAAGCGTAGAGAACGCAAATCCAAATTTGTCGCTTAAGGCTCATAGCGAGAAAGCCTAGCGAGGAGCGGCATCGGCGGAATCAGCGTACTGCGAGCAATATAGTCTACGCCAGCCAAAACAAAAACTAAATAAAATAAGAGAGTGTAGAGTATGCGAATAAGCAAAAAACAACTACTAGGTTTTGGTGGCTTAGCCTTTGTCGTGGGCTTGACTACCGTTGCCTATAACCTCCCTACTAATGCGACTTCTTCAGCCTCTGTGGGTGGAGCCGTTAAAGTAGAAGTAGAGGTATACAGTATCAACTTTGAGACGGTGATCAACAGCCCGTTAGACGGTGAAATATTCACTAACGGCAATGTCGCTTTCTCTGAAACCCACAGTAATGTGGACAATGTCAAGTATTATTTGACTTACATTGCCGAGGACGATACTAAGACCGTTTATGAGCTAACGGACCATGAGTTTACGCCGACTGGCTCAGATGATAGAAACGGCAAAACCGAGTTCAGCCTTGACCTAGATAATTATGGTGGCCACGGCAGATATATTTTCCGTTCCGTTGCAACCACCGATGGCCAGCACAAAGAGGACAGTGCCGAGTTTATCTATGCCGCTATTGAGGCCGATCAGAAAGATGTAAGCGCCAATTCCGACAAAGTTTCTTTCCGCGTTCAATATAGCGCTGGTGTAAAATCCTTAGCTTACCAAGTGTTTGACAAAGACGGCAAAGCGGTATCTCCAGAGTATGTCCATGTGACTAGCGCTTCGGAAACTGGCGGCTATGCCGATCTTTCCATCGCGCTAACCGGTGACGGCTTGAAGTTAGCCTCCGGCGAGTATGCTATTATCATCAATGGTTATAGTACCGTTGAACCATCGGACGACAGTTACATCGGTATCGCCAGAGTGGTATTTAGCTATGAGGCCGATGACGACATTATCGTCCCAGATACCGGTTCTATTCTCGGCGTTTTAAACATCTCAAGGGCGGACTTCCTTATCACCGGACTGATTGGTTTTAGCTTAATCAGCCTAGCCGCACTATTCGTGATTAGAAAATCACACAAGAGTTAGAACACCTAAGATTTTAAACTAGATTTTGCTTTTGGCTTCAATTCTTGTTAAAGCAGGCACTTGCGAGGAATGCCTGCTTTTTATTGTCCAAAAAGCTTTATTTTCTGGCGGACTTGTGCTATAATAAATAAGCGCACAAGCCTAGGACGTTTAGCTCTAAGCTCCACGTGCAATATACCTCGGGCGGTTAGCTCAGTTGGCTAGAGCGCGTCTTTGACGTAGACGAGGTCACAGGTTCGACTCCTGTATCGCCCACCATCATTAACAATTTGGGTCGGTAGCTCAGCAGGTTAGAGCACGGGCCTTTTAAGCCCGGTGTCGAGGGTTCGAGCCCCTCCCGACTCACCATTTGAATGAAATAAGACCCAAGAGGTCTTTTTTTGTCTGACATAGCGGCGTTTTTTATAGTAAAAAGCACCAGCATAGTGTATAATAAAATTAATTAACAAAAGGAGTTTATGAATAATAAAGAAATTTACAAGAAAACTTTGACGTTTTCGCTCAGAAGGTTCCTATGGGACCTCGGGTCTTTAATCGTAATTGTCATCTTTGCGGCGGCCGGATTTTTCCTCGCCGAGCAACTCGCAAATAGTGGCCTTATCGGCCTAGGTATCGGCGTAGTTATTGCCATTATTATCGTCGCCATCGCATCGCACTTTATTTCTTACGTATTTAAAGCCGGGCAAATCGCCATGATGACCAAAGGCATCACTGATGGCAAATTGCCAGAAGATGTCTATAGTGCAGGGAAGAGCGTTGTCAAAGAGCGCTTCCTCACCGTTGCTGGCTTCTATGCCGTTACCGGTGTTATCAAAGGCATCTTTAGCCAAATCGGCCGCGGCATTACCGCCATTGGACAGGCAGTTGGTGGCGATACTGGTGGCACCGTCGGTAGCACCATTTCTAGCGCCATCCAGACCATTGTCAGCTATCTTTGTGACTGCTGTCTAGGCTGGGTATTTTACCGTAAAAACGAAAAGGCCACCAAGGCCACGCTAGAAGGCGCAGTGCTATTCTTCAAACATGGTAAAACTTTGCTAAAGAATCTTGGCCGCGTGTTTGGCATCAGTCTAATTTCTTTTGTTTTTATTGGCGGAGTATTCTTTGGTATCACTTACCTCATTTCTATGGCTCTACCAGACGTCTTTAAGACCCTCGCCGACGCGGTTACCGAAATGATTAACAACGGTGAATTGGAGGCTTCCAATAACTGGTTCGCCGACGCTGGCAATTTAATGCTCGTTGTGAGTGGTATTGGCGGCGTTACTATGTGGGCCATCCTCCACTCAGTTTTTGTCCGCCCATTCATCTTAGTCGGTGTCCTCAGGAATTTCATTGAATCTGGCAAGGACGAAACTTTCTCCGAAAAAGATTTCGACGAACTCGACAAAAAGTCCAAAAAGTTCAAAGAGCTACACGCCGAAGCCGCCTAATTCTTTATTCCCAACTCTCGCCGGATGGCCTCCACTATCTCTACGCGCGTATCCACTACTTCGCCACGCCACCCCAGTACGTTCTGTATCTGCCGTTCCTTATGAAGTAGTCCGGGGTGTATTATCAAAACTTTTATACCGCTTCTGGCATCACCAATTAGCTTTGGTCGCGTCAATATGTTTCTACATCCTGCAGCCTGCGCCCACAGTGCATAGTCCGGTTCACTCACTAGCACGTCGCTACATTTTGCTTTCATCATCTGGTATTGCTCACTGCGTCGTATCGTCAGTGGCGCAAAAATCATCAGCTCCCGAGTTTTATCCACCAATTTCTGCACATCACCTTCGTAGCCAATAAATTTCGCTCCCGGATATTTCCGCCGCAGGCTGCTAAGAGCTATAAACGCCACACCGGGATTGGCAATCACATAAATTTCAGCCTTACCGATATATGGTTCTACCATCGCCGCAACGGTTCGGATGATTTCTGAGACCGACGTATCATAGCTAATCGTCACTTTATTACCAAAAACATCAGTAGAAATTTTTTCCACGTCGACCAGAAGTTCTTTTTCGATATATTTTTTCACATCGTCTTCCGGTGCTAGCCGTGGCTCCACGCCATGTTTATCCAACCATTCGCAATCAAAAACGATAACTTTGCGTAACATTTCCAAAATCGTATCATACAAAACACATCACCAGAACAAGCGAGCCTCTTTTGCGCCACCGCTTATGGTATAAACTCCACGAAAATCTTGCGTTTTTAAAACAGAACCATTATAATATAAGCATGAGTACTAAAAAATCAACTAAGAAGCCAGCAAGTAAATCTGCTGCTAAAAATACCAAAACTGTAAAATCAACCAAGCAAGTCAAGCGAACTAGCGTGGCAAAATCCGCCAAGTGCGCACAGCCAAACAAGGTTTGCGGCATCGGCCTGACTATCTTTTTTGGCGTCGCCGGACTTGTAGTGGTAGCCCTCTTAGTCGTCTGGGCTTGTGTTAGCTTTAACGGTTAAAGAAAGGATATAAATGCAAGCTCTGCAGAAGAAACTCAAAAATCTAATTAACGCCAGCATTGGCGCGTCCGTCATTTTCGTTATTTTAGGTATTTTACTAATCGCTTTCCCGGTCAGTTTCATTGAAATTTTGCGCTGGACTATCGCCGTCATCAGCCTTGGCGCCGGCGTTTGGATTGTAGCTTCTGAGTTCAGTCGTCGCTACGCTTCGCCGATGTTCGGCCTTACTACGCTTGGCATCATCCTTATTGCCGTCGGCCTGATTTTTGCCATCAATCCTGGCGCCACTGGCATCTTTGCTATCGTCCTGGGCATCTGGTTTATCGTCAGCGCCGTCGCCGGCCTCAGATTTTCAATGGCCCTCTCTGGCAATTCTGCTCTCGTTTCGGCCGTCCTTGCTATCCTATCCTTCATCTGTGGTTTACTCCTCATTATGAACCCTTGGAACGGTGTCGTTGACATCGCCATCTTGATGGGTATTATCATGATTATCTATGCCGTCTCTTGCTTGATTGACACTGTAGTCTTGAAGAACAATCTAAAAGAACTTTCCAAAGCCTTCAAAAAATACGCCAAGAAAATCGAAGAAGCCGAAGTTGTCGAAAAGAAGAAAACCACTAAAAAATAAGTAGGTGGTGAAGGTTTTTGCGTTACATCAGTTTTGCTGAACATTTTGCGAACCAAGTCAAAAATCAGTCTGGTACGGCTCGAGTACGCGTCCCATCCGCGGCGGAGAGCCGACTAACAGACTGATTTTTGACTTGACGTGAGCAAACCGTTCAGCAAAACTGATGTGAGCAAAAACCTATGTGAGCGCTTTTTTGGCCTTTGACTTTTTATACTTCTTTTGGTATAATAGTTCCTTATGAATAAGGACAAAATCAGAAACGTCGCCATCATCGCCCACGTTGACCACGGCAAGACTACGCTAGTGGATGGCCTTTTGAAGCAATCGCATACTTTTAGGGACAATCAGGCCGAAATGAGCCAGACCCTCATCATGGACAGCATGGACCAGGAGCACGAGCGCGGTATCACTATTACAGCTAAGCAAACTGCGGTTTTCTACGATGGCTACAAAATCAATATCATTGATACTCCAGGTCACGCCGATTTTTCCGGCGAGGTAGAGCGCACGCTTAATATGGCCGACGGTGTCCTATTGATTGTTGATGCCCAAGAAGGCCCAATGCCTCAGACTAAATTTGTCCTTCAAAAAGCCTTGGATTTGAAGCTGAAGCCAGTGGTAGTTATTAATAAGATTGACAAGCCGGCCGCTCGCATTGAGGAGGTAGAAGGTGAGATCGCTGATTTATTCCTGGAACTTGCCACCGATGAAGCGCAGCTAAATTATCCGATTTACTACGCCATCGCGCGTGAGGGCAAGGCCGGCCAGACCACGCAGCTAGATGACGATTTGCACGTGATTTTTGATAGTATTATTCACGATATCCCGGCGCCAAAAGTTGACGAGGCCGCCTCAAAAGGCGCCCAGCTCCTCGTCGCCGCTCTTGCTGCTGATAATTATCTGGGCAAATACGCCATCGGCAAGATTTTCCGCGGCAAACTTAAAAAAGGTCAGCAAATCAAGCTAATGGCCGCCTCCGGTGAAATCAAGCCGGCCAAGATTGATCGGATTTTCACCTATCGTGGCCTCGGCAAAGAGGAAACGGAGGAGGCTATCGCCGGCGACATCGTGGCTCTAACTGGCGTTACCGATGCTAATATCGGCGACACCATCGCCACCGGTGATAACCCTGAGGCGCTCCCGACCATTGAGTTGGAGCCGCCAACGCTTAGTATTTACATCGGTCCTAACACCAGCCCGCTCAAGGGTAAAGAGGGTGAGTTCACCACCTCCCGCCAGATTGCCGAGCGCCTGGAGAGGGAACTAGAGACTAATATCGCACTCAAAATCGTCCCGGATGGCCTTGGTTACAAAGTTTCCGGCCGCGGCGAGCTACATCTTTCAGTCCTGATTGAGACTATGCGCCGTGAAGGCTATGAACTAGAGGCCGGCCGCCCAGAGGTGGTTTACCGCGAAAAAGACGGCCAGCTAGAGGAGCCAGTAGAAAACTTAACCATCGAGGTAGACAGCGAATTTGTTGGCGCCGTCTCTCAGGAAATGGGCGTGAGAAAGGCCGAGCTAAAGTCCCAGGAACTAACTTCTACCGGCGCCACCCGCTTTACGTATGAAATTACTACTGCCGCCTTGATTGGCCTTCGCAATAATCTCCTCACTGCCACTAAAGGCACTGTGATTATGTCCAGCATCCCTTACGGCTACCGCCCAGTGGAGTCCAAGTACAAGCCAGAAAGAAACGGCGCGCTGATTTCCTTTGAAACTGGCGTTTCCACCGCTTATGCTCTGGACGCTGCTCAGGTCCGCGGCACGCTTTACATTCCACCACAGGTGCCAGTTTATCAGGGAATGATTGTGGGTCTTTCTAATAAAAAAGAGGATATCGACATCAACGTCTGCCGCGAAAAACAGCTCACCAATATGCGCACCCACGCCTCTGATGGTGCCATTCAGCTTACGCCCTACACTCAATTATCTCTGGAACAATGCCTAGATTTCTTACTAGATGATGAACTTTTGGAGGTCACCCCGCAGTCGCTCCGTTTGCGCAAGCGCCAGTTAGATCCTATCAAGCGCAAGCGCGAAGCCCGCGCCGCCTAAGCATCGCCAAAACACTGCCGCGTGCTATAATATAAATATGTTGATTGATACTCACTGCCACATCCACGATTTGGATACTTTTAAGTTTGCGCTCTCGCGCCAGCCGGTTTCACAGAAGTTTTTGAAGAAAAACCCCGATTTCCCGCATGAAATCACCGATTTTGACCCCGACAAAATCTTAGCGCGCGCCGTCAAAAACGGCGTAGAACAGGTGATTTGCGTCGGCACCTC
>JAFWJE010000018.1 GCA_017511685.1 Candidatus Saccharimonadota bacterium
ACATTTTGCGAACCAAGTCAAAAATCAGTCTGGTACGGCTCGAGTACGCGTCCCATCCGCGGCGCAGAGCCGACTAACAGACTGATTTTTGACTTGACGTGAGCAAACCGTTCAGTAAAACTGATGTGAGCAAAAACCTGTGAGTCAGACCCCATTTATTTTTTGATTTTATTGTGGTACAATAGCAGAAAAGGAGTTTTTGATGGAAAAAGAAAGATTGATTTTAATCACCAACCCCGGCAGTTCCAGCCGCAAATACGCATTATACAAAGGCAGCGAAGAAATCTGCAGCCTTCACTTTGAGTTTGAGGGCAAAGGTATCATCTGCACGTTGAAAAAATCCGACGGCAGCAAAAAGGTTTTGAAGCAAGACTTCAAAGAGCTGACTTCCACTGTCGCCAACATTAATCGCATCTTGACCGAGGAGGGCATCCTCGGCGGCATGACTAAGATTGACGCCATTTTGGCCCGCGTCGCTTGCCCGGGTGAATATTTTACTCAGGATCACATCGTCGATGAAGAATATCTCAAAATGCTTGATAAAGGCAGAAAGCGCGCTCCACTCCACGTCCCAGTGGTCGCTGCTGAGATTGAACATTTCGTGAAGTCTTTTAAAGATACTCCGGTCGTTGCCATTTCCGATTCGTCCTTCCACGCCGATCGTCCAGACCTCATGAAATATTACGCTTTTGATACTGAACTTGCCGACAAAGCCGATGTTAAGCGCTTCGGTTATCACGGCCTCTCTGTCGGTTCCATTGTTAATTACATGAAATCCCAGGACATCCTCCCAGAGAAGCTTATCGTCTGTCACCTCGGTTCCGGCTCGTCCGTCACCGCCGTATTTGATGGTAAATCTCTAGACACCTCTATGGGTTACACCCCGCTAGAAGGCTTAATGATGGCCACTCGTTGCGGCAACATTGACCCATCCGCCGCTCTTCGCTTGAAACATTATCTCAAGTTTGAGGCCGACGAGTCCATTGAAAAGTACTTAAACAAAGAAGCTGGTCTCCTTGGCGTTTCCGGCCAGACCGATGATATGCGTGAGATTCTCCGCCTCCGCGACGAAGGCGACAAGCGCGGTACTTTTGCCCACGCTATGTTTGTTTATAAAGTCCAGAGCTTGATCGGTCAGATGGCTGCTTCACTCGGCGGTGTTGATGCCATCGTCTTTACTGCTACCATTGGTGAACGCAGCGACGAAATCCGCCGCACCGTTTCTCAGAAATTGAACTACCTTGGCTTTGCCATTGATGAGAAAAAGAACGTTGCTGATATGCCAGAGCGTCATACCAATATTGCCGCTGAAGGCTCCAAGCCAGTCTGGGTAATTCGTACCGACGAGTTTGAGGAAATGATTCGCCGTGCCGGCGCCATCCTCGATCCAGCAAAAGACTAATATGCCCGCTAAACAGTCAGATTATCCTCAGCAAGTTTCCGCCGTAGAAACGGCCACCATTTTGGAGCTATTAGAATCCACTGTTACAGCTAACGTTCCCGGCGATGTCGTGGAGTTCGGCTGCTACAAAGGCGACACTTCTATCTTACTTCAAAAACTTTTACATTCCACTGACACCACCGCCAAAGCTAAGGCCCTCTGGCTCTACGATAGTTTTGAGGGCCTTCCGCCAAAAACTGCCGAGGATGCCTCAGTCGCCGGTGACAGTTTCAAGGCTGGTGAGCTTTTTGTGACTAAAAGGGAAGTAGTAGCCAAGTTCAAAAAGGCCGGCCTTCGTGTACCGCGTATCAAAAAAGCCTTTTTTGAAGATTTATTAGACCAAGACCTCCCACCACAAATCTCTTTTGCTTTCCTAGATGGCGATCTTTACGGTTCCATTAAGACTTCGCTCGCTCTTGTCACTCCCCGCCTCAGCCCCGGCGCTATTATTATTGTCCACGATTATAATAATCCAGAACTTCCCGGCTCCGCCAAGGCCGTCGACGAATACCTCCACAATCACCCCACTAAAAAGTTAGCCCAAAAAGCCGCTCTGGCCATCATTCGTTAGTGCTTATGCTGACTTTCATCTAGCTTATGCTAATCTGTAATCCGTCTATGCTAATTCCCATTCCGTCCATGCTTCACATTTCCGTAAAATATGCTACCATAATAATATGGATAGCCAAGACAAAAGTAAAAGCGGCAAAAACCAAAGTAAACCTAAACATAAGAGTAAGCTCAAAATCCTGAATTATATTTTGAAGGCCATCATTTTTCTTTCTGGTCTTACACTAATGGTTATGTTTTTTTCTAAAGCTTCCGGCACCTACAAAATCTGGAGCTACCTCGCTACGATGGCGCTACCATTTTCCGTAGACCTCGTCCGTCTGCTCGGTCTCAAGATTTCCGATCGTCTTGAAGCTGCCATTTTACTTTTCATCATCCCGGCCATGGTGCTCGGTATTGATTTAGACTGGTACAAAATCATCTATCCGTTTGACAAAATCGTCCACGGCGCCTCTGGTATTTTAGCTGCCTTCGGTGCCCGCGAGATCATTGACCAAGCCAGCGGCAAGCCGGACAATATTTGGTTTAAGGTCACCTTCTCTATTTGTTTCGTTTCCTTCACCGCCGTCGCTTGGGAATGTATTGAATTCCTCATCGATCGTTTCACCGGCACCAATATGCAGGAGCTCATCACCCCCGGCCTAGAAGACACCATGTTCGACTTAATCGTCGCCATGCTCGGTGGCATCATCGGCACCGTTCTCGCTTTCGGCCATCTCGGTTTCACTAAAAATAAGACCAAAAAATAGGGCCAGACGATATCGTCCAGCCCAAAAGAAGTGTAAATTATAGTTAACCACAATATAAAATTCCAAGTATAATTTTAGGCGTCTATTAAAGCAGGCTCCCTGCTAAAAGACACCTCGTTGTTTTCCAGGACGACATGACCATGTCTCCTGTTGCGCGCGCCACCATAATAGATGTCAATCTTGCCATCGGCACGCTGCTCGATTTCGCAATTATCCCAATATTCCTCGGGAATTTTTGCTATCATGAGTAATCTTTCATCAAACTCCAGCTTTTTTGGCCGGACAGACAGTTCATCATCAACTTCGCCGTTCACTATGCGATGATACCTTGCGTTCAAGCGGTCAAACTCCGCCTTCTTCGCGCTGTAGTTGTTTTTAGCGGCATGAAAATCCTCTAAAACATTATTCTGCTCGGCCCGCATGTTTTTCAAAACGTTGATCAGCTGATGCACCCTCAAATTGTCAGGGCGTATTAATGAGCGTTTCTTCGTCAGCAGCTCGTCGTGTTCCTGCATCTTAGCCAATGCTAACTGTGCGAAGAACTTGGCTCCTTCTGCATAGACGATAGTCTTGTCTGGATCTTCATCTTTGTTTTGTGACATCAGACGAAGGTTCTCCTCCAGAGCATTACATTCCCTGATGCTCGTCAGCACTCCGCCTATCGCTGCCTTATAAGTCAGCTGCTCAGCATTATACTGTGCCCACGCCGCATCGGCCTTCTCCTTCTCAGCATCCAACTCTTCCTGAGTGGAGCCAATCTGAGTATAGAGTTCCTGCTGCCTTGTTCCCAAGGCATTGACTTTGTTCTGAGACTTTATCATCTCAGCGTAAGCCATCTGCTTGGCGTTATACGCCTTGCTCTCATCGAGCTTTTTGGAATCAAAATTATTCTGTACTACCATAATTTTTTCCTCCTTGTGAAAGAACCACGGGATGCCCCGTAACGCTTCTATTATACTATAGATTTATATTTATGTCAACTATAAGCATGACATCACCACCACCCATTGTTGTAAAAATTACAACACAATTTTCCACAAAAACCCTTGCGCTTTTCCACCAACTTGTGTAAAATTCATAGTATGAGATTAATCAGGAAAGCACTGGGGGGGGGGTAATAACTATCTATTATTAGCAACTACTAATAAAAAATCTCTATGGATAGGTAC
>JAFWJE010000019.1 GCA_017511685.1 Candidatus Saccharimonadota bacterium
GTACCTATCCATAGAGATTTTTTATTAGTAGTTGCTAATAATAGATAGTTATTACCCCCCCCCCAGTGCTTTCCTGATTAATCTCATACTATGAATTTTACACAAGTTGGTGGAAAAGCGCAAGGGTTTTTGTGGAAAATTATGTTGTAATTTTTACAACAATGTTACATCGCCAGGGGTGCGGTCTCGCCAGTAGCGAAATTTTTGATTTCAAAACGACCAGAAACGACTTCATCCTCGCCAACCACGATGCCAAACTGCGCCACGCGGGCGGCATGTTTCATTTTGTCGCCGAGCTTTTTGTCGGTAGTGATGACATCCACGGACTTGCCCTCCGCACGGATAGATGCCGCCAGTTTATAAGCGGCCTCTAGCATAGATTGGTCCATCGGAATCACAGCTACATCAATCGGCGCGGCGGCAGTGCCATCTTTTAGTAAGCCATTTTCGCTAAAAATGCAGAACAGGCGAGTTAGCCCGATAGATCCGCCGACGCCTGGGAATTTTTGGTCAGTGTAATTGCTGCAAAGATTGTCATACCGGCCGCCAGAGCAGATGGATCCTAGGAACTCGTAGCCCGGCACAACGGTCTCAAAAACGGTGCCAGTATAATAATCCAGGCCGCGGACAATCATCATATCGACTTCAGCATCCTTGACGCCGATGGCGGCGAGCTCTGCCATCACTGCCTCTAGCTCTTTGAAACCTTCAGAGTCGATATCGACAAAATCCAGCTTGGCAACATCCTCAACACTGCCGTGGGTGTTAATAAGTGTTGTAATTTTTACAACATTATCCTCTGTTAAGCCCAGCTCCTCTAGAGCGGAGCGGGTTTTTTCGGCCGGGACCTTTTCGGCGTGGTCAATGATGCTGTAAATATCCTCGGATTTTTCTGACAGGCCGAGTTTTTTAATAATTTCGTTCAATAATTTGCGGTTATTAACGCGGATTTTGATGGCGGGAAGGTTGAATCTTTTTAACGCCTCAGACAAAGTGGCAATCACCTGCGCGTCGTAGCTGATTGGTAGAGTCTCTCTACCAACGACATCGATGTCGCACTGATAAAACTCGCGGAAACGCCCGCGCTGGGCGCGCTCACCGCGGAAATTAAGACCGATTTGGGAGGCGCGGAACGGAAAAGCTAGATTACTCTCATGCTCAACAATATAGCGCGCCAGAGGTACAGTGTGGTCAAAACGCAAGGATTCTTTGGAGTCCTCGGCACTCTCCGTAGTCTTGACGACACGGTAGATTTGCTTTTCGGTGTCGCCGCCAGCCTTGGCAAACAAAATCTCGTTGCGGTCTATGATTGGCGTTTCAACATTTTGGAATCCATGGAGACGAAATACTTCGGCAATCCCCGCTTTTAAGTTGTCAAAAACGGCTTGCGCGGACGGTAAAAGCTCCTGCGCGCCGGAAATTGGTGAAGTATTTAGTCTTTTCATATTATTATTATAGCACAAAGCAGGGTAAAAAACTTCCCGCTTCGCAAAAAGTGTGTTATAATAAATAAAGTCGCTATTGTGGCTCTGTAGCTCAGTTGGTAGAGCAGAGGCCTGAAGAGCCTTGTGTCACTGGTTCAAGTCCAGTCGGAGCCACCAATTTTCTGCGAAAATTGGATGAGGCCTTTGGCCTCATCTTTTTGCTTCGCAAAAAGTGGCTCCTTGACTGCGTCCCAAGGGGCAGAACGGAGCCACCAAATTTATTGTGCTATCATTAAACTTGATTTTAAAAACCGCCCCAGAAATGGGGCGGTTTGGAACTTAGATGGCGGCGGGGCGAGCCACGGCAATGGTGACTTTAGGCGCTAATGGTGAAACCTGCTCCATAAAGCCGGTAGTTTCCATCTGCTCAAGCAGCGTGTCATAATCATTATAGTGCATAAAAACACAACGAAGTGATCGAACCACTGATTCGTGGTAGAGGATTTTTAGCCGATCTAGGACTTCTTGGCTATTGCCGTTCATAGTCATATTGCGGCCACTTTTGGGATAAGTTTCCATCGTACAATAACACTCCATATCGACCGTGTGCGTCTGGCCGAAAAGAATGTTCTGCCTTTTGACAGCATCTAGCAGCTGAATGACTTGGCGGTCAAAATACTCAATGCTGTCAGTATCGCCAGTATAAACAATCAGCGGCCCATTCTGGGGATTAATCAACCAGCCAAAAGCGCTCATCGTACCATGTGTAACTGCGACTGGTTGAAAAAGGTAGTCTAAAGCTTCGCCTTGACTATGGGCTGTAGCGTTGGAACTATAGTATAGCATATTGTGGTTGCTTTTGCGATAGAGCGGCGAGATGTGGTGAAAAATCGGGTCCATCTGCAAGATTGAGCAACAAGTGTCATGCTTGGCATATGCAGTAGTGCCAGAAATTGTAAGCAGTTTTTCTAGCTGCTTTGCTAATTCGTGACTACCACAAACGACGTGGACGTAGATTTCTTTCTGGTGAAATCTCCGCCGACCCTCTGCCCAGTCCATTAAAGTACCAATACCCGAAGCGTGGTCCGGATGGATATGTGTCAACAGTATGACAACATAGCATACGCCGCTATCCTCAATGAGTTTAACGACTTTCTGGAAATTGAGTAGGCTGAGGTCGATGAGAAATAAGCATTGCCTACAGTCCGATTGCGTCGACGGTGCGTCGGCGCAAAAAAGCACATCAGCAAACCAAAAAGCATTGTTATGCGTGTCAGCAAAACCCGAGCCAGTTCCTAAAAATTGTAAAAAATCTGCTTTTGCCTTGTCCATAATTCCCTCCTTTGTTGATGAACGTAAACAAACTGCTTATAATTATACCACAATTTGACCAATGTTGCAAATTATGTTTTTTGGTTGTTTTTAGTGCGTTCTACGAAAATTTTTTGATCTTTGATTTCATCCGGTAAGTAGCTTTTATCCAAATGGAAACCAGCCTCCCATTTTTGACCTTTACCAAAACCGAGATCCTTCATCAATTTGGTGGGGGCGTTACGTAAATGAGTCGGCACTGGCAGACCCATGGAATTTCTGGCTAAAGTTTGGGCCTTGTACCAAGCGTCAATCGAGTCACGATTTTTACGGCACTTGGCAAGCGTAATTGCGACGTGACTTAAAACAATCCCGCCTTCTGGCATACCAATACGCTCCACTGCCTCAAAAGCCGAAACTGCAAGATTTAGCGCTCCGCCACCGGCCAGACCGATGTCCTCGGACGCAAAAATCACCATCCGCCGAGCGATGAACTTCGGGTCCTCACCGGCCTCAACCATCCGTGCGAGATAATAAAGCGTGGCATCCACATCGCCACCGCGCATAGATTTAATGAACGCCGAAATATTGTCGTAGTGATGGTCGCCTTTTTTGTCGTAGCCAGGAACTTTGCGACCGGCAGCTTCTTTGACGACGTTTTCGTCGACTTTCTGGGCAAGAGAAAGCGCCAGCTCTAAATCACCCAGGGCACTGCGAGCATCGCCGCCAGATAATTCCGCAAGGTAGTCTAACGCTTTTTTAGTAACCCGCTTTGTGGCTTTTTCAGCCTTGATGGCGCGCTTTAAGACTGCAATGATACTATCTTTTGAGAGTGGCGAAACTACCACTACGCGAGAGCGCGACAAAAGCGGAGAAATCACTTCAAAACTGGGGTTTTCCGTGGTGGCGCCGATTAAAATAATCAGGCCGGACTCAACGTGTGGCAAAAACGCGTCTTGCTGAGCTTTGTTGAACCGGTGGATTTCGTCCACGAACAAAACTGTACGCACACCCAAATTCCAGTTGGTCTTGGCGCGAGCAACAACGCTTTCAATGTCTTTTTTGCCACTAGTAACAGCGGAGATTTCAATAAAATCCGCCTGGTATTCTTTAGCTAAAATCCGGGCTAAAGTGGTCTTGCCGGTGCCAGGAGGCCCCCAAAAAATCAGATTGACCGGCTCGCCTTTTTTGACGATTTCCGTCAGAATCTTGCCATCGCCAATAATCTCGTCTTGGCCGATAACCTCAGCTAAGGACTGTGGGCGCATCCGCTCAGCTAGCGGCCTCCGGTTCTTTTCCTCATCCATGTATTATATTATACTACTTTTCTTCGAGGAACGCACCCGACTGGCGAGACCAGAGCTTTTGATACGACCCATCATGGCTCAAGAGCTCCTTATGGGTGCCTTGTTCAACAATTTTGCCATCATCTAGCACAACGATACGATCAAGACTTGCAATTGTGCTAAGACGGTGCGCAATTACAAGGCTAGTGCGACCCTTCATTAATCTATTAAGGGCGTCTTGAATCAAAGATTCAGATTCCGAATCAAGTGCAGAGGTAGCCTCGTCTAAGACGAGGATCGGAGCGTCTTTTAAAATTGCACGCGCAATAGCAATTCGCTGGCGCTGACCACCAGAAAGCTTAATTCCCCTCTCGCCAACCAAAGTTTCATAACCATCCGGAAGCTCCTTAATGAACTCGTGAGCATTTGCAAGTTTGGCAGCCTTTTCGATTTCCTCCTGCGTAGCATTTGGTTTGCCGTAGGCAATATTTTCAGCGATACTACGATGAAAAAGCGCCGTTTCTTGCGGGACGTAAGCGATGGCTTTACGCAAAGACTGCTGCGTGACACGTCTAATGTCTTGATTATCTATAGTAATTTCACCATCTTGGACGTCAGCAAAACGTAACAAGAGTTTCATTAGCGTCGTCTTACCAGAGCCAGAAACGCCCACTAAGCCAATGCGCTCTCCCGGCTGGACGTCGAGCACAAAATTCTCGAAAACTGCATCCTTAGCATCAGCATGCTTGAAGGTAATATTATCGAACTTTACGGCACCCTTTGTGACTTTAAGTGGTTTAGCATTGTCCAAATCGACAACATCGTCTTTCATATCTAAAATTTCAGTCATCTCGTAAGCGTCGCCAAATACACGGTTGAAATCTTTTAGAATATTATTAACATCCCAAAGTCTGCTCAAAATATTGTTGGAATATGTAACTATAATATATAGTACTGTAAAGTTTAAGCCGAAATTCGACTGGCCAAAAATCAGGAAGATCATAATAATAACTGTCGTCCCAAAATAAACTGAATCAAAGAAAATATTACGACGAAGGTTGGCATTTAATAATCTAATGTAAGCCTTGGCGGATCTGTGGTTATATTTGTCGTAACGAGCACGTTCAAGTTTTTCGTTGGCGTAGGATTTTACGGAATTAATATTTGTGATAGAATCTGCCAATTGCCCGGTCTGCTTATTTTCAGCTGAGGCACGATTTTCATTGAGTGGGCGCATTTTGAGGAAATAAATATACGCGACAATAAAGTAAAAGATAATAAATGCCGAAAAACCAAGTGCAAAAGTTGGAGCATAAATGAAAAGAATTATTAGCGAAATTGTAGTCGTGAGAAATAGTGGGATCACACTCCAGACAACTACGTCGAAGAATCGTTCGTACGCAGAAACAAATTTATTGACCTGAGAAACTAACGATCCGGAAAAACGATCATTATGGAATTGCATACTCTGCGCAGAAATCGTATCAAACGCCATATTAGCAAGATGATACATAGCGAAAACTTCCATTTTCCAATGGCAATATAGCTTTAACTCACCAAGTACTTCGCCAAGTCCGCGCAATGCAATAATCCAAATCGCTTCCGGGATAATGCCATCCTGAATAATTTCCCAAGATGGATTGTTAGCAAGCTGACCGATCATGTCGGCTAGAATTAGCGGAATAATGATATTTCTAATCAACTCAACGGCCGGAGAGGTAAAAAACGTAAAAAACGTCAAAAATTTATGCTTCTTTGTAGCCTGCCAATAATAATGCAGGGTTCTTTTGA
>JAFWJE010000020.1 GCA_017511685.1 Candidatus Saccharimonadota bacterium
ACCGCGATGCTGACGGCACTGGCACCAAGAGATCCTACACCGTCAGAAAACTCGCCGATGGTAACTGTTGGATGACAGAAAACCTTAAATATGACTTAAGAGGCCTTTACAATAACGGCAAGCGTGGCATCGGGTCAAAGAATGACGGCTCCACCTTTGAGATGACGGATGCTAACCTTGACACGGGTGTTTCTGGCTACTACACTACATCTGATGCTTATGACTACGTGATTACTCCGGATACTACCTCGGCGAATGTTACTAGATATAATGCCCAAATCGGCAACACTACTGGCACCGAATACTACTACACTTGGACTGGCGCCACTGCTGGCCAAGGCTCCCAGAGCCAAAGCAGCAGCGGTACTAACATAGATGGCTCCATCTGCCCAGCCGGTTGGAGATTACCAACCTATAGTGGCACTTATAGTTACCAGACACTCTACAGTAGCTACAATAATACTGCTGCCAAATGGGAACAATACCCAGCTACATTTCTGCGCGTCGGCTACTTCAGCTCTGGTAGTCATCACGACACGTCGAGTGGCTATTACTGGTCGGCGTCTGTCAACTCTGCTATCTACGCATACTACATGTACTACTACAATGGAGATGTCCATCTGCAGGACTACTACATTAAGAACCTCGGCTTCTCAGTCCGCTGTGTCGCTAATCGCTAGCTTGAACTATACCCTTAAATGAAGTGAACCCCTTTTTGAAGTGAACCCTTTTTGTAGGCTAGCCTAGTCTAATTCTGGCGCCATGAATACGTTGAAATTGGTAAAAAAGTTTGGTATAATTAAAATTGTAAAAATATTTTTTAAAAAGAAAGGTTTTTAAAAAATGGGGCAGATAATAACGCTAAGTCAGTCGGGGCAATTTACTTTGCCGCGGGCGATACGGGAGGATTTGGGATTTAAGAAGGGTGATAAGGCAGAGATAGAGGTGGCTGATGGAAAGGTAGTGATTACACGGCGGCGGACTTTTGACGAGATAGAAGCAGAGATGCAGAAAATGCGCGAGGCGGTGCCGGCGAAAAAGCGGGAGGCTTGGAAAAAGTATGCCGGAATGTCGGTAAGCGAAATACGCGAGGCGTGGGACAAGACGCCGGAGGGGCAAGCTAAATATATGGAGGAGATGGCCTAGTGAAAGACGATATACAGGCGATAGACACTAATGTGATAGTGCGATACATTACGCGCGATAATGAAGCATTATACAAGCGGGCAGTACGTCTGCTTTCTAGTGCGTTTTTGTATTTTGAGGTAGATGATATAGCGATTTCTGAAACGATATATGTGTTGGAGCGGACGCATTATGCGTTGTCTAGGCAAGAAATCGTGCGGTATTTATTGGACTTTTTGGAAATCCCATCGGTGGTGTGTCGGAATAGAGATGTAGTGCGCGACGCGTTCTCGTTGTATTTGGCACATCCGGCGTTGTCGTTTAATGATTGCTATTTGGCGGTGAAAACGGCGTTGCTTTTTGAGGAGCCTTTGTGGACATTTGATAAAAAATTAGCTAAGCAGTCTGGGACGGCGAAGTTGGTGCCGGCGGCATAGGGGGCTTTTAGTTGCGGAATTATTAAAGGTGTGATATATTAATAATTAAGGGGGAATTAATAATAAAACGATAATTATTAAAGGAGCTAGCGGTGGGCAGAAAGGCGAAATCTCAGATGAATGTGATGACAGTGACGAAGGTGGGGCAGGTGACGATACCGAAGTTTTTGCGGGAAAAGTATAACATTGTGGACACGGTGCGGATGGTGGAGCGGCCGGATGGACTTTTGATTAAAAAAGAGGAGGCGCTAGATGAAAGATTGGACAGAGTGCGAGCAAAGTTTTCTAAAAAAACGAAAACTTGGATAAGAGAAAATAGCGGTAAAACTGCTGGCGAGTTAAGAGAGGACGTATTAAAATCAAAAGAATGGGCAAAATACACGGAGGATAAATATGGCGTGTAGAAAAACGATTTCGGTTGATACAAATGTGTTTTTGAGATTAATTCTTAGAGATAACGAGAATATGTATGAGCGAGCAAAGTATCTTATCAATACGCCGCGTTGTTATTTTACGGTGATAGATCAGGTGGTTTTGGAATGTATTTTTGTTTTGACCGGAGAAAAGATGGGGATGAGTAGGGAGCTGGCGGTGGAGGCGGTAATGGCGGTTTTGGATGAGCCAAGAATAGAGTATAATGAGCCATTGTTTGAAAAAGTGTTTGCGATGTTTTTGGCGCATCCGAAGTTGTCACTTAATGACTGTTATTTAGTGGTGAAAGCAGAGAGCGATGAGGTGGCGCCACTTTATACATTTGATAAGAAATTGGCTGGGCAGGCGGAGGGGGCGCAGTTGGTGCCGGCAGCATAAGGGGGGTCGGTGTGGTGTGTCGGCCGATGTTGGTGCCGGTTAGTGATTGGCGTGGGTGCGCGCTATTTGGCGTAGCCGTTTTTGAAAGATTTGGCGTCCATAGGGCGCTTGCCGGCGGGCTGGAGGGTGTCGATGGCGAGGTAGGTGTTATCTTTGCACTTAATAGCGAGGGTGGCGCTTGCGGCATCGGCTGGGCTGTCAAGGACATGGGCGGCCAAGATGATACACTCTTTGCCATAAAAAGTGTACTTGCTTTTAGGCCAGCCGATGTGGGCGCGGATTTGTCTTTCAAGCTCGGTGGCGGTGTGGGCTGCGGGGTCTAGTTTAGAAAGGGTGGTGCTAAGCATTTTGGTGTAAGACGGCTCGCCTTGCTGAGGTTCTGGCTGGACGAGTTGATTTAATGTGGCGGTGGGGGCTAGGCTGGCAAGTTTGCTGGCGAGCCAAGTGGCACCGGCCTCGGCTAGGGCGGTGTAGATTTCTGACTTAGGGGCGTTGTCGGAAAAATTAAGGGCGGTTTGGTAATAAAGTGGGCCGGCATCCATGGCGGCGACGAGTTTCATAATGGAGACGCCAAAGTCGGTGTTGCCATTTACGATGGCAGTTTCAATAGGCGAAGGGCCGCGGTATTTGGGAAGGCTGGAGGGGTGGATATTCAAAATACCTTCTGGCTCAAAGAGGTCTAAAACGTCTGATTTAATAATGACGCCGTAAGAGGCGAGGACGCCGTGGGCGGTAGGTTGAGATGTTTTGAGACGCTTAACCTCATCTAAATCGGATTTCGTGCGGGCGTGGAAAATGATGTCGCAAGTTGTTGCTAGTGTAGCCTTGGCGGCGTCAGCAAGGGGGCCGTTGCCAAAGAAAATGATTTGCGGGCGGCTGGTGCTGGTGTTGGTGCTGGTACTAACGCTGGTACTGGTGCTAGATTCGGTGCTAGTCATCAGGGAAAAGCTCCTTGTTGCCTTTGATGTGCTGATCGTAATCTAGGGGGTCAAGGTCGCCTTTTTCGTTCATAATGTAGAAAGCATCGTGGTCGTCTTTGATGTGGTCGATGAATAAAATGCCGTCTAGGTGGTCGATTTCGTGGAGGAGGGTGCGGGCGAGGTAGCCGTCAGCCTTGATGCGGACCGGGGTGCCGTCCTCTAAAATGGCTTTGATTTTGCATTTTTCAGGGCGGGGAACTTTGCCGTAGATGTCTGGAACAGAGAGGCAGCCTTCATAGTCTCTAATAATTTTACCTTCGGTTTTAATGACTTCTGGGTTGATCAAAGCGGTGAAATTATTGTTTTTCTTGTCATCTAAATCGTCGCGGACGATGATGACGCGCTTGTTATGCCCGAGCTGAGGCGCGGCCATGGCGGCGGAAAGCTCATGAGGGTGGTCGTTTTCCCATTCTAGGGAATTTTTGCGCATATCGGCGATGATTTTTAGGATTTCATCATCAATAACACCAACTTTAGTGGATTTCTGGCGGAGACGTGGGTCTGGGGTGGCGATGATGTTCATAGGGATATTATATCATAAAAGTGACGGCGGGTCGAGGGTGAGCGTTGAACTCGAATATCAAAAAGAGTATAATAGAGGTATGTACTGCGAGGTGATACCAATTCGGCTTTTTCGTGAGGACGCGGGCGTTTTGACTTACGCTTTTGACCAAGTGGTCACGCCAGTCAAAATCGGCCACATCGTCGAAATCCCACTAGGCAAAACCAAGACCTATGGCATCGTCGTCAGAATCGTCAAAACCGTAGATTTTAAGACTAAGCCGGTGACAAAAATCCTCTACAAAACACCGTTGCCGGAGCATATTATCAAGGCAATTTTTTGGCTTTCGGAGTATTATTTGGTGCCACTGCCGCTAGTTGCCAAAATGTTTTTGCCACAGGGCTTAGGTGTTAGCCGGCGGCGCAAGACCAAAAGTACCGTCGCAAAAAACAGCAAGCCGCAGTCCACATCAGAAAACATCCCTCTAAACACCGCCCAAAAACAAGCGTTAAAAGAGCTAGCAAAGGTCAAAAGTTCCACCAAACTGCTCTTTGGCGTCACCGGCTCCGGCAAAACCAACATTTATCTCACAGAGGCCAGAACGGCACTCCGGCAACAAAAATCCATCATCTTACTAGTCCCAGAAATCGCCCTCACTTCGCAGCTAGTCCAGATTTTTGAACGAACTTTTGGCCACAAAGTCATTCTAATTCACTCCAACAAAACCGAGGCGGAGCGCCACCTGATTTGGGAGGATATTTTAGATGCGACGGAGCCAAAAATCATCATCGGTCCACGCTCGGCTTTGCTTAGCCCAGTAAAAAATCTTGGTCTCATCATCATTGATGAGGCTCACGAGAACACCTATTTCCAAGAGAACGCGCCCAAGTATTCAGCGCTTAGATTGGCTAGTTTTATGGCACGGACGCTCAAGATTCCTTGTATCTATGGCACCGCCACTCCGCTCGTTTCGGATTACTATCTGGCAGACAAAAAACAAGCGCTGGTCACACTTAGCCAAAAGGCTAAGTCCACCGCCGAGCGTCCCAACTTCCATTTGATTCCACTAAAAAATCGCGAGGAGTTTTCTAAAAATCGCTATTTTTCCGACAAGCTGTTGGCGCAAATCAAGGATAATTTGGCAAACGGTTACCAGACTTTAATTTTTCATAACCGACGTGGTTCGGCGCCACTGACGCTCTGCGAAAATTGCGGTTGGCAGGCACTTTGCCCAAATTGTTTTTTGCCGCTAACACTTCACGCCGATAGTTACCAGCTGATATGTCACACCTGCGGTCATATTGGCAAAGTCCCCAAATCTTGCCCAGAATGTCAAAAGCCAGACATCATTCACAAAGGTTTTGGCACTAAACTTTTAGAGCAAGAGCTAAAGAAACTATTTAAAGATGCCGCCATCATTCGCTTTGACGCAGACAATACTAAGACTGAAACATTAGCCAATAATTTTGACGACGTCAAAAATGGGAAATACCAGATTATCATTGGTACCCAAACTATTACTAAAGGCCTTGATTTGCCGCTGTTAAAAACCGTTGGCGTGGTTCAGGCTGATGCTGGGCTGAGTTTACCAGATTACGCCGCACCGGAAAAAACCTATGAGCTATTAAACCAAGTTATTGGTCGGGTGGGTCGTGGACATTTGGATGCAACGGATGTATACATTCAAACTTATCAGCCAGAAAATCCAGTAATTGTCTCCGCTATTAATTCCGATTATGATACCTTCTATCGGACCACTTTGCGAATGCGGCAGGCGGGCCATTTTCCGCCATTTTACTACTTGGCAAAACTTAGCGTAACTTATAAAACTGAGGCCATCGCCGTCCGTAATATCAATGCAATTTATCGTGGTCTAGCACAAAGGGCTAGTGCGCTGGGCATAGAAGTAACCAAACCTACGCCAGCGTTTCACGAGCGGATCGCCAGCGGGTTTGTCTGGCAGATTTTCTTGCGTTCTACTTCCAGAGTTAAGCTTATTGCCGCTCTAAAAACTTTAGACCCGGTGCTCTCTCGCGGGCTACACATCACCCTCGACCCGCCATCGCTTTTATGATGATGGTTATGTTTGAATAAAACGATAGTTTTTGATAGTATGTGAAATACATGGTTTATATGAACCTTAAAATTAAACGATACCCTCATAGAAAAATTGGAAAAATCCGAAAAGAAACAGGACGCAAATTAAGTGATGATGAAAACATGGTCGCAAAATCTTTAGCGCGTTTTGGCTATGATATGTTGTTTTTAAAAGAGGCTAAGTTAACCAATATGACTAATCCGGATTTCTTTTGGCAAAAGGATCATGCTAATTGGGAAATAAAGACATTATATGGTAACAGTAGTAGCAATACTAAACATGCTTTTAGACATGCACTCTCACAATCTAAGAAAATAGTAATAAACGCCATTCGAACAAAGCGTGACATAAAAAGAATAGCACAAGACATTCTTGATGCGATGGAGGATTTTCCGTCAATAAGAGGTATAGAGGTTATTATCGTTGACAAAGAGCAATACATAAAAATCCCTTAGGCTGATTTAATAATTGACCTTTTTATGGAATTGCACTATAATGAAAATAAGAGAGCTGGCCATGACAATTCGTTACACTCGTTATGGTTCACGAAGCGTTCCCCTACCAGCTCATTCAATACCGTGCCGATAACGCGTCGCGGTATTTTTTGTTCTCGACCCGCCGTCACTTTTATGATGATTTGGGCGTAAGGAAAATGTTGTAAAAATGACCGTGGGGGTGTATAATGGAAGTAAGAAAAAAGCGAGGTAAAAATTAAATGTTAGATGTGTTTATTACGTCCAGAGTGCGGCGGAAGATTCTAGTAGTGTTTGCAAAGTATCCAGATTTTCGGACGCATGTGAGGGGCTTGTCTAAATTGATTAAAGAGGACCCGGGGAATATCCAGAGGGAGTTGAAGCGCCTGGAGCGGGGGAATTTTGTGATTGTGACCAAGAAGGGAAATACACAGATTTATCAGACGAATAAACAGTTTCCGCTTCTAAAAGAGTTGCAGAGTATGGTGATTAAGAGCCAGCAACTATCGTCTGGTAAGGGACAGAGTAAGACGATTGGGTAGCTGCCGGGGGTTGGCCGTAAGAGGCAAGGAGGAGGAATAGTGTGGCGAGTAAAATTTTTGAACAGATTTTGAGGAAAAGGGGGTTTGACTCTGGGTTTTTGGAGCCTAAATACGAGAAACTTTCTGAGGTAGCGGCGGGTTTGCCAGATGTTTTTAAAGCGGTGGAGCGGATTTTGGCGGCACGAGATAAGGGAGAGAAGGTGCTGATTTATGGCGACTACGATGTAGATGGGGTGACGGCGACGGCGATCATCAGGGAGACTTTAGGGTTGATTGGTTTTGATGCGGCGCAGGTTCTGATGATGTTGCCGGATAGGTTTACGGATGGATACGGGATGAGTGCGCGGCTAGTGGAGCGGGCGCGAACAGAGGGAGTGCGGCTAGTGGTGACGGTAGACTGTGGATCTAACAATGCGGAGATTATAGAGGCGCTCCTCGCGGACGGGATAGAAACGGTAGTAACGGATCATCACGAACTTTCTCATGAAGTGCCCGGTGCGGCGGTGGCAGTGGTCAATCCAAAGCGGCCGGATTTTCGGAAAGAGGTATTGGCGCGGCAGGCGGCGGTACTTGAAAAAGAGAGCGCGGCGGCCGGTGAGGTGGCGGCGGCTGGTGAGCTGGCGTCGTTGGCAGATTTGTCAGGGGCGGGAGTGGCGTTTTGCTTGGCTCTAGTGTTAGGTAATAGGGGTGAGATTGCTGCCGGGCAAGAAAAGTGGTTGCTAGATTTGGCGGCGATTGGGACGATGTGCGATGCGATGCCGATAGCGACTTTTGCGAACCGGATAATCTGTTATTTTGGAATGATAGTGCTTTCTAAGACGCGGCGAGCGGGGCTACTTGCGCTGATGCGGGCGGCTAAGACTCGAAAAATCACCTCTGAGGCGGTGGGGTTTCAGATAGGGCCACGGCTGAATGCGGCTGGACGGATGGAAACGGCGGAGCTGGCGCTTAAACTGCTTTTGACGCAGTCGAAGGCGGAGGCGGAGGATTTAGCGCAGAAGTTAGAGCTGCTTAATAGGGAACGAAAGAAGCAGCAACAAACGGCCATAGCAGAGGTGGCGCAGCGGGGAGTATCTAGTAAGCCGGTGATAGTAGTAAAAGGCGATTGGCATGAGGGGGTGCTAGGGATTATTGCGGGCAAATTGACAGAAGCGTACCGGAAGCCGAGTTTTGTACTAACAGAGGTGGGGGAGGTTTTAAAGGGTAGCGGGCGGAGCTTTGGAGAGTATAATTTAGCACTAGCATTGTCCGAGTGCCAAGATTTGATAGTTTCCGGGGGCGGACACGCGGCGGCGGCGGGAGTAAAGTTAGAAAAAGGGCATTTTGAGGAGTTTTGCAAGAGACTAAATGATTATTATGCTCGATTAAAATTGACTGACCAAGAGCGGTTTTTGTCACGCGAGGTAGACATGGCGATAGATGATTTGTCAGAGTTGTCGCTTGATTTAGTAGACTCTTTGAGACAATTAGAGCCTTATGGGGAGGGAAATCTGGTGCCGGCGTTTTTATTAACGGATGTGTTAGTACTGGATGTATCTAAGATGGGAGAATCAGATCAGCATCTAAGAATGCTGGTGACGGACGGAAAAAACAATATGAAGCTAGTAGCATTTTATGCGAATAAAGATTGGTTCTTAGTGCGGCCTGGAGAGAGGATAAATATAGTGGTGGAGTTGTTGGAAAACGAATGGCAAGGAACACGGAGTGTGGAGGGGAGAATTGTAGAAATAAGATAGTTATGAGCATAAAAAATATCGCGGCTTTTATCCCGCGGTATTTTTTATTTAAGACCTAATTTGATGCGCTCAGCTTTTTCGGCTTTTCTGATTTCACGGAGAATAGCTTTTTTGCGGCGCTCACGCTTGGAGATAGGTTTTTCAAAACGCATCTGAGATTTGGCAAGTGGCAAAATGCCGCTCTGTAAAACTTTGCGGTTGAAACGGCGAATGATGTTCTCATTAGCCTCGCCTTGGTCTTTTCTTGTAACTTTGATAGACATATTGTAGCCATTATACCAGAGAGCTTCCAAAAAATCAACACTTTTTGCCTAGATTTGTTATAATGAGGATATGAAAAGAATTATTTTGCTAGGTGCACCAGGGAGTGGTAAAAGCACACAGGGGCAGAAATTGGCGGAGTTTTTGGGATGTCCATGGGTGTCAACAGGGGAACTTTTGAGAGGGAGCGGAGATGCGCAGATTGCGGAGACTCTGAAAACAGCGCGGCTGGTGGATGATGAGACGGTGTTTTTGATGCTTACTGGCGAGCTTGGAAAACTTGAAAAACAGAGGCGAGCGCAAGGCGTGGCAGAGGATGAGGTGCTAAGCGCGGTGATAGATGGGTTTCCGCGGACTGGGGCGCAGGCAGAGCTGGCGGTATCTGGATTAGGAGTGACAGAGGTGATAGAGATAAGTGTACCGGACGAGGAGATTTACGCAAGGCTCCGCGTCAGAGGTAGGGAGCAGGATATAGATGAGGTAGTGGCAGAGAGGATAGAGATTTACGAACGAATGAAATCAGAGGTGATAACAGTATTTGATAGAGCCGGCGTGTCAATTCGGAAAGTTAATGGGGTGGGTACGATGGATGAAGTATTTGAAAGAGTAAAGGAGGTATTATGATAATATTTTTTGGGCCGGCGGGGAGTGGCAAGAGTACGCAAGGGCGGATTATTGCCGATAAATACGGTTGGCGGTGGCTGTCGGTGGGGCAAGTGCTACGCGATACGGGGGAGTTTGATGAGATTTTGGAAAAGGGGGAACTAGTGGATGATGCGACGGTGGTAGAGTTGATGGATAAACAGATTGAGTTCGCTGAGGCGGAGGGGATGGAAGTGGTGCTAGATGGTTATCCACGAGATATGGATCAAGTAAATATATTGCTCAACCAAGATGCGGGCAGGTTCTTTGACAAGCTGACTGGCGCAATTATTTTGGATGTACCAAAAGAAGAATTGTACGAGCGAATAAAAGAACGGGGCAGGAGTGACGATACTATGGATGTGGTAAAAAAGCGATTTGCGATTTTTGAACAAAATATTTGTTCAATTTTACCTCTGTTAAGCGAACGAAAGGTACCAGTGGAACACGTGGACGGAACTGGCGACTTTGACGTGGTGACGGAGCGTATTATAAAAATTGTACAGAAAATGTTGCCGGGTTCGCCGGAAGTTTTTGAGAACGACAATCCGGAGAGTATTGAGAATGATGCTCTGGAGCGTGAGAAAAGTTACGGAGAATAATAGTTTTTAGCAAGGTAGTTTTTAGTAAGGGCGCCGAGGCGCTTGATTAAGGGGTGGGAAGTGGTATAATAGAGGTATGAACGATAAGAAAATAACGGCAATGCGAGAGGGTGGTAAGATTTTGGGGCGGCTACTTTCCGACCTGAAAGCCTATGTGAAACCAGGGATGACAGGGAAAGAGATAGACGCGTGGGTGCGCTCTGAGGTGGTAAAGAGAGGCGCGATAGTGGCCTATGATGAGCTCAAAGAGAAGTTTCCGGGGGCGATTTGCATTTCGGTGAATGAACAGATTGTGCATGGGGCGCCGACGGATGAACCTTTAGAGGAGGGGGATGTGGTGTCTTTTGACATGGTGATAAAGTATAAAGGGTATTACACGGATGCGGCGTTTACGATGTTAGTGGGTGGTACCGGCTCGCCAGCACATAAACGGATGATTGCGGTAACAGAGAGCGCACTTGATGCGGGGATTGCTGAGGTGCGGCCAGGGGCGAAATTGGGGGATATTGGCTATGCGGTTTGTAAAGTGCTTACCGGCGGTCATCTAGGGGTGGTAGAGAACTACGTGGGGCATTTTATTGGTGATAAAATGCATCTTTCTCCAGATGTGCCGAATTATGGTCGGAGAGGGCACGGGTATGCCTTGAAGGTGGGGGATACTCTGTGTATTGAGCCAATGGCGACGCTTGGTAAGGCGGCAAATCATATAGATAGAGATGATGAATCGGGGTGGACGGTGGTGACGAATGATGGGAGTTTTGCGTGTCATTTTGAACATACGGTGCTTGTTACTCCTGATGGGCATGAAATATTAACTAATTAATAACTTTTTATTCCTTTTATGCTATAATAGTGGTATGGAAGAAAATCTGAGATATGTAGCTGGGTTAGATGTCGGTACGGAAAACGTGCGGGCGGTAGTAGCGACAGTGGGGCGTGATGGCTCGGTGTCGGTAGTAGGGTATAATGAGGGGCCGAATGCTGGGATGCGCAAGGGGGTAGTGGCTAATTTGACTGGTCCGGCAGAGTCGATTGACAGGATGCTCGGTGAAGTGGAACGGATGAGTGGATTTGAAGTTAATTCTGCTTATGTTTCAATTAACGGGGCGCACGTGATGAGCGTGAAAGCTGAAGGGATGATTGCTGTAGGTGCAGAGGACCATGAAATTTCTGAGGATGATTTGGCGCGCGTGGAAGGTGCGGCGGTGACCGGTCGGGTGCCGGCTAATAGAGATATTCTAGATGTTTTACCTTTGTCTTATACCTTGGATGGGCAGAAGGGGATAAAGGACCCACTAGGGATGACAGGTGCGCGATTAGAGCTTGTGGCGAGCGTGATTTCGGCACTTTCTCCAAACTCTTTGAACCTGAGGAAGGCGACGGAGGGGGCTAAAGTAGAGGCAGAGAAATTAGTGCCTTCAGTAGTGGCGGCAGCGCGAGCAGTTTTGTCGGAGAAACAGATGGAAAATGGGGTGGCTGTGGTAGATCTTGGTGCGGCGACGACGTCGGTGGCGATATTTGAGGAAGGTGATTTACAATACGTTGGCGTTTTGCCAGTAGGCTCTAATAATATCACCAATGATTTGGCGATTGTGCTAGAAATCGATACGGAGATTGCGGAGGATATTAAGAGGAGATTTGCGACACGGAGTGCAGAGGAGGACGCCGAGGTAGTGGTGCGACGTGGTCGGGAAGAGATGACATTTTCTAGGGCGGAGATTTCGGAGATTATTGAGGCAAGATTGGCTGAGATATTTGATGGTGTGCGCAAAGAGCTGAAGACGGCAAAATATGACAGGAGATTGCCGGAGGGAGTAGTACTAGTGGGTGGCGGAGCGCGACTAAAAGGCGTGGCGGATTTTGCTAAAAATGCCTTGGAGGCTTCAATTAAGATTGGCGCGCCATCAGGTTTAGGTGGTGTGGCAGAAGCGATAGCTAAGCCGGAATACGCGGCGGCGGTGGGACTAGTGTTGATGGCGGCGCGTGATAACAATCGTGGAACTATCCGAACACATAAAGAAAAGAAAAAATCGTCTAGTGGCGGTATGCTGAAAAAGATTTTTAAGAAATTCTAGATTTTTAGTAATTTTAGCAAGTTGAGTTAGTATTTTTTTGAGCGTGACTTTTTGGATTTGAATAAAAATTTTAATAAAAAGTATTGTAAACTATTTTTTTGTGATATAATGGAAATAACATTGTAAAGCGAGGATATAACAAAATGCCCGAAATAAAGCCAACAGAGGTGGAAAGCACAGCAAGTATCAAAGTCGTCGGTGTCGGTGGCGCTGGTGGTTCTGCTGTGGACCGGATGAAAGAGGTCGGTCTAAATGGAGTAGAGTTTGTGGCGGTGAATACCGATGCGCAGGCTTTGTATCATTCTGCAGCAGATAATAAAGTTCATATCGGTAAGGGGTTAGGTGCCGGTGGTGATCCAGAGAAAGGTCGCGAAGCTGCCGAAGAAAGCCGCGAAAATATCGGTAAGGCCCTAGAGGGTGCAGATATGGTGTTTATTACCTTAGGTGCTGGTGGTGGTACTGGTTCTGGTGCTGGTCCAATCGTGGCACAAGAGGCGCATGATAGGGATATTTTGACCGTAGGTGTGGTAACGCGTCCGTTCTCATTTGAGGGGCCGGTGCGGAAAGAAAACGCTGAGGTGGCGATTGAGAAATTGACCCACGAAGTAGATGCGTTGATTACCATTCCAAATGATAGGTTGCTTCAGACTATTGATCCTCGTACACCTTTACTAGAAACCTTTAAGATCGCTGATGATGTGTTGCGCCAAGGCGTTCAGGGTATCTCTGAGCTGATTACTGAACACTCTTTGATTAACTTGGACTTTGCCGACGTGAAAGCTATTATGAAAAACGCTGGTTCGGCGTTGATGGGTATTGGTCGGGCCTCTGGTGAAAACCGGGCAGTGTTGGCCGCGCAACAGGCAATTGAATCGCCTCTGATTGAGGTAAAGATTGAGGGTGCGCGTGGTGTACTGTTCTCAGTAGCTGGTGGCTATGATATGAGTATGTCAGAAATCCAAGAGGCGGCTGAGGTGATTACTTCGGCGGTGGCGCCGGATGCCAACATTATCTTTGGCGCGTCAATTCGTCCAGAGCTAGAAGACGAAATCGTGATCACTGTAGTAGCAACTGGTTTTGATTCTGATTATTATAAAGAATTAGACCGCAAAGCAGCTGAGGAGGCTCGGGCGGCAGAGATTTCTGCGGCCGCGAAGGTTGATTCAGGCGAAGATAAGGTTGCTGATGAAGAAGCAAAGAGTGATACGGTGATAGAGAATGATACTGGCGCTAGAGTGGATTTACATGATTTGGACGAAAAACAGCCGATAGCATCCCAAGAGGAATTTGCCGCTGAGAATAAGAGCAATATGTGGGATTCTATCAGATCTGAGGACGCCGAGGAGGACTTGGATGTACCACCTTCTCTGAGAGCGCGGCTAAAGAGACACAGGAACAAGGAATAGATTTATTAGCACTCTCCAAGTGAGAGTGCTAATGCTTATAAGGGTGGCGCAAAAAAGCAAAAGCGAGGTAAAAGTGAGGGGAATAAAGATAGGTGATAGTAAAGTTCTAGAAAGTCGCGAGACTGCGGATGGGATGATTCGGCGGCGACGGATTTCCTCAGATGGGAAACATCGGTTTACTACTTATGAGCGGATAGAATTACCGCCAATAATGGTGCGGAAGCGGAGTGGTAATAAGGAGGAATTTGACAGAGATAAGTTGATAGCCTCAGTAAGACGGAGCGTGGGGAAGTTCTTTTCGTCTTCTCTAGAAGTGGAGCAGGTAGTAGATCAAGTAACAGAGCGGATTTATGAACTAGGAGTGGAGGAGGTAACTTCTAGGCAGATTGGGCAGATTACTTTGGATGTTTTGGCAGAGGTGAATGAGGTGGCGTACGTGCGGTTTGCGAGTGTGTTTCAGGAGTTTACGACTTTGTCGGAGTTTGAGCAGATTATCAAGGAACAGAAGGAAAAGAAGGCTGCAGGTAAGTTGCGGGGGTAGTTGTGGAGCCGTTGGCTGCTGGCGTGCTGGCTGGCGCCCTGGCGCGACAAAAGTGCTTGCGGTTTTTTGATGGTTGACGTAAAATAAGTTTATGAAATTGACGATACTTTGGAACGAGCAAACAGATTATGCGCGCGAGGTGCGCGATTGGAAGCGCGATTATATCGCGGATACAGGGAGCGATGCGATAATTGATCTGGACCCGGAAACGGTAGCCGGAGAGAGGTTTGCGGCGCTGTATGATATTTTACAATATCCGGCGGTGGTGGTAACAGATGATGATGGACGACTGATGAATATATGGAAGGGAACGCCGATGCCACAGATTGATGAAGTGTCTTATTTTGCAAATAAGTAGAGCAACTAATTATAGTTTTTCAAGAGAGATGGTTATTTGGGTATTGTCAATTTTGGCGATTTCGTCATAGGAGAAATTGTGAGGGTCTTTTGCGGTGTAAAGCTCGGTGGCGAGAGTTTCGGTGGCGACGAGTTCACGTTGAGTTTGGTTTAACTTACAAGAGACATAAAGTTTGATGCGATCATCAACATTTAGTCCAGCCTTTTTCCTGGCGGATTGGACGATGCGGATGAGCTCACGAGCGGAACCTTCTTGTTTTAGCTCCTCTGTTAAGGTCTTGTCTAGGGCGGTTTTCTTGCCGTGAACAACTTTTTTAACATTAAGCTCATCTTCAATCATTTTTTCGTAGAAAGTGTCAAGTTTATCGCCGGCGTAGGTGAACTTGGATAGAGGCTGGCGGATTTTAATCTGATCTTCGGTGTCAGATTTGTTCATGCGGAGGGCAAGGCCTTCTCTGATAATCTCGCGGGTGTGATCCATATTCTCTACGACGGCAACATCGACTTCGCCGGACTCTGGCCAATCGGTGAGGTGAACGGAGTTTAGAGGGTCGGTATAATCAGTGGTGAGTTTCTGGTAGAGTTCTTCGGCAAGGAATGGCGTGAACGGGGCGATGAGTTTGCTGAAGTAAACTAGAACGTAGTAAAGAGTCTGGTAGGCTGCGGTTTTGTCGGTGTCGTCCTCGGATTTCCAGAAGCGGCGGCGAGAGCGGCGGACGAACCAGTTGGATAGATCGTCGATAAATGGCAAGATGTTGTCGGTGGCTTTTGGCAAGTTATATTCCTCCATACCTTCGGTGATGGTGTCTCTTAGGATGTGGAGTTTTGATATAATCCAAATATCGAGAGGGTTCGATATGTTTGTAAATTCGACGCGAAATAGTATATCGCTATTGAACCCGTCCACGTTGGCGTAGGTGGAGAAGAAGTCGTAAACGTTCCAAATCATAGAGAGTTTGCGGGCGGTGTCGGAGACATCTTTGTCTAGCAGGGCGAAATCTTCGCCGGAGAGGACAGGGCTGGATAAAAGCAGGAAGCGGAGGGAGTCGGCGGAGTATTTGTCCATGAGCTCGTTCGGATCGGTGAAGTTGCCGAGGGATTTGCTCATTTTGCGACCGTCGTTGCCGGCGAGAGTGCCGGTGGTGATGACGTTTTTGTAAGCATTTTTGCCAAAGAGGGCGGTGTTGACGGCGTGGACATAATAGAACCAAGCACGGACCTGGCCGACGTATTCGACGATGAAATCGGCTGGGTAGTTTTTTTCAAACTTTTCTTTATTCTCAAAGGGATAATGAAGCTGCGCAAAAGGCATGGAGCCGGATTCAAACCAGCAGTCTAAAACTTTGTCTATGCGAGTGAAATGCTCGCCATCAATATCAAACTCAATCGCATCAACCCAAGGGCGGTGGTAATCATCAAGGCGGACGCCGGAAAGTTCATAGAGCTCGTCATAGCTGCCGACGACTTTAACGGTGCCTTGGTCACCTTTCCAGACAGGCATGGCGGTGGCCCAGAAGCGGTCACGCGAGAGGTTCCAATCTGGGGCTTGCTCGATATTTTTAGCAAAGCGACCGTGTTTTAGATACGCAGGGAACCAGTTGACGTTTTCGTTTTGTTCAAGCATCAGAGGTTTGCTACCTTCAATATCAAAGAACCAGCTAGGGAAGGCGCGATACATGATGCGTTGCTTGGAACGAGGGTTGAAAGGATACTCGTGCTTGATGTATTCAATTTTATAAATAATGCCAGCGGCTTCTAGGACTTTGGCGATGAATTTATTGCCAGCCCAGATTTCGATGCCGGATTCATCAGTATCGCGGACGCCGAGGGCGTGGAGCTTTTCGGCCATTTCTGGGAGGTAGTAGCCGTTTTCGTCAACGACGTCGGCAAAATCGACAGCGTGTTTTTGGCAGAGAGCGTAATCATCCTCACCGTAAGCAGGGGCGATATGGACGATACCAGTACCGTCTGCGTCAGAGACGAAATCGCCAGCGAGGACAGTATAAGTTTCTTTTTTATCGTGAGGGTTTTCAATGATTGGCTGATATTTAGTGCCGACTAGATCTTTGCCTTTTAGCTCTTTTTTGATTTTATAGTTGGCATCTTTTCCGAAGGTGGCTTCAAGGCGGGATTTGGCAAGGATAAAGGCGTCGCCGTTTTCTAGTTCTGTTTCTACGTAGGTGAGTTTAGGGCTGATGGCGAGCGCCATGTTGGCTGGGAGGGTCCAAGGGGTGGTGGTCCAGGCAAGGAAGTACTTGTGATCTTCAATAGGGAACTTAACGTAGGCAGAAGGATCGGTGACTTCTTGATAAGCATCGTTGTCCATGGTGACCTCGGCTTTGGAGACGGGAGTGGCGAATTTAGTGTCATACATTAAGACTTTGCGGCCTTCGTAAATTTTGCCTTTATCATAGAGAGTCTTGAAGGCCCACCAGACGGATTCCATGAAGTTTTTATCCATAGTGCGGTAGGCACCTTTGAAATCTACCCAGCGGCCGATGCGGTCAATGGTGGATTCCCAAGTTTCGGAATTTGCGACCATAGATTCACGGGCTTTTTTGATGTAAGTTTCAAGGCTGATTTTAGTGCCGATGTCGCGGCGGTCGGTGATGTCTAGCTGTTTTTCTACGAAATTTTCGGCAGGGAGGCCGTGACAGTCCCATCCCCATTTTCTTTCAACACTATAGCCACGCATAGTCCAGAAGCGGGGAACGGCATCTTTAACAATGGAGCTTAAAAGGGTGCCGTGGTGCGGATTACCAGTGATAAACGGAGGGCCGTCATAAAAAACATAGCTGCCGCCGGATTTGCGGCTTTTTATAGATTTTTCAAAAATCTGGTGTTGTTTCCACCAGTCTATTAGTGCTTTTTCGTATTCAATGGCCCGACGGCGTGGGGTATAACTCATACGTTTTATTATATCATAGATATCTGTTATTTGACAAAAATGCAAAAAATAAGCATAAAAGGTATTGACTTTTTTGGCAAAGTGTGCTAGTATAGAAGATAGTTAGATAATAAAATAAACAATCTAACAAATAAATATAAAAATAATAAACAAAAAGGAGTGCTTATAAGTATGAGCAGAAATAGTAACGTAATGAGCTTTCAAGCTCTCCCTGGTGAAGGACAATATACAGGGAGCAAAGGGGAAATTAGCGCGGAGGCGAAGGAAAGGATAACGCGCTTTATGGGTAGAGTTGCGACTAGCGAACTGATGTAAGTCGCTGGCGAACGTTACAACTTAGAAAAAACCGAACATATTGTTCGGTTTTTTGGTTTTTAAAGCAGGCTCTAAAGGTTTGTGTTTTACGACTTCTAATACTTGATTTTATAAACATAAAGGTATTGACAAAATAGGCGTAAGCGGTATACAATGAGGAGTAATAAGGTCATTAAATAAAGAGAAAGGTCACTCTTATGGATAATAAGGATATTAATTTAACGGATGAAGAAACGATAAATTTGTTCGTCGAAGGTTTGATGGATGAAAAAGGCATCAAGCCGGAAAGCGAACAGATGCGTAAGGACATATTTGATGACCTCAAGACTAAGGTAATGACAGAATTAGACCGTTCCTTAGTGTCGGCTTTGCCAGATGATAAGTTAGAGGAGCTTTCCAAAGAAGCTGAGGAAAAAGGTCAGTTAGATCCAGAAGTGGTAGCAAAGGCTATAGAAGAAGCCGGTGTAGATGTCGGCGAAGTGGCGGGGGTAACGATGGCAAAGTTTAGGGAATTATATCTGGGTGAAAATCAAGAATCAGGTGCGGCAGAAGGCGCGGAGGCTTAAAAATGGCAGAGATAATTAAAGGAAGTAATTCGACCGCCGCGATCGACAAGATTTCTACTGGCGCGAAAATGCAGAATATGGAGCAGCCACAGGCAGATGACCAGCCTGCGGGTGACACGATAAAAAATGGCGAGAATGTTGACCTTAAGATCGCCACAGCGCTCAGAATGGGCAAAATAGGTAATGACCTAGTAGACCTTGAGGGGGGATTGCCAAAGACAAACATTATTTTGACCGAGATGGATAAGACTAACGCTAATAATATGATTAATACGGCGGTAGAACAGAAGATGGCGGAAAAGCCATTTCGTGGCGCTGGGTTTATCAAGAACAACCCGATTATCAAACCGATATTGGTGGCTTATTGGCGGACGAAAGCTGCTAGTGCAGTAAAGAGTAGCGGTGATGCCAGCGCAGCGTTTTCTGCGTTAAAATTGGAAAATAGTGCTAATATGCCAGTTTCTGGTAATGAATACGCTGAGAGGAACGCGCGGTTAGCCTTAGAGGAATCTGGGTTTGCTGACAAGGTGACCTCGGAGGATAGCGTGGCGCTTGCTGAGGGTGAGAAAGTGGAGAAAGTTAGTGATCCGTTGACGAAGGAAGTAAATGGCGCGCTAAAAGACCTGTTTACGGAAATGCAAGCTGCATATAAATATGATGGTCAGGAGCAAGCGGAAGCGGTCAATACTGCACGGAATAATTTTAACGAGCAACTTAAAAAATGGCAGAATGCGGGAACGTTTGGTGAAAACAAAGCCAATGTTTCTAGTAGATTCTGGGATAATAAAGTTGTGCAGTTTTTAGCTGGCGACCATAGCAAAAAGAGTATTACAGAACTTGATGGATTAAAGAAGGCCGCAGAAGGAGTTGAGCAATTAGCAAAAGCAAATAAGGCTAATAGCGAGTTTTCTAAGGCAGTGGAAAAATACTTTGATGATGGGAACGTATCGCTGTATAGCGCTTCAATGAAGGAAGGCTTGAATACTAAGCAAAAAGTTGATAATGTAGCAAACGCCGTAAGAGTAGGTGGCGTAGTAGGTGGTATCGCAAGTTATTTCCTCTCGTCTGGTGCGAGAAAAGACATTAAAGGCGCGGTGGCGAAAGAGGCGGCCGGGAAAGCAGTTGGTAATGCGGTAATAGATAGTGCATTAACTGGCGCTGGCGCTGGTGCAGTGGCTGGTGCGGTGTTTGGTGCGCTACGGGGTGCTAGAAATGCTAATGTGAAAATGTCCAAGGCGGAAATCAAGGATGCGACTTCTGGTGAAGCGATTATGACTGCTGAGGAAAGAGCAGAGAAGGCAGCAGCTGAAGCAAAAGCGGCAGCTGAGGCGGCAGCATTGGAGAATGCCGAGCAGGGGGCAGATGCGGATACTGATGCGGCCGGCGAAGATGCGGATACTAAGGATGCCGATGTGGAGCCGGCGGGGGAGCAGCAAAATGTAGATGAGCAGAATGCTTCGGAGCAGCAAAATGCAGCGCCGCAAGATAAGAAAATTAAGATTGCGGCGATAATGGCAAAAGTCGGAAAGTTTAGCAGATGGGCACATGGTGAGGAAATTAGTGAAAGAGCTAGAAAGAAAGCAGAAGAGAATGGTGAAGATGCTCCAAAAACTCGTCTTGAGAAAATCAATGAGAAACGCGGTAGGAGAAACGCAAAAGAACTTTATGATGCGCTAGAGAGTGGTATGCTGCTTTCAGAGTTGGCCGGTTCGGAAAACAAAGAAGCGTTTATTGAGAGATTGAAAGAAATGGGGGAGAAAAATGATGGTAGCTTAGAGATTGTTGTGAAGGGCATTAAGGAGCGCGTTGAAGGCGCGAAAGGTCTTAACAACGATGAGCGAAAATCGTTGACTGCTATAATGAATAAGATGATGAAGGGAGAGCTGGATAAAGGTGAGACTTCTAGAATCTTTGAAATGGTAATGAGTGATGATTTCAAGAACAATTTGAAGAAAGATTTGAGAGATACCATTATTGACATTAGGGCTAGGAATAAAGTTTCTAAAGATTTGAAGATTGACCTAATTAGATATTCAGAAGGGAATGTCGATAAGGAGAATAATTTACTCCGCGAGAAGATGGTGGAAGCCAATAAGCTGCTTGGCGAAGATGCCGTGAAAGCAAGTGGTGATGCTGATGTGGATGCGAGAGTGAAAGAACTGACTGAAATGCAGAAAGATGTTAAGAGTGAGCAAGGCTGGTTTGTGGTGCGTAATATTATGGTTGATACCGTAATTGGTGCGACTGCTGGTGGTGCGACTGGTGCGATTATCGGTGCGGTGAGAGGCTACATCGCGGTGAATAAGGCGGCGAGTGCTGAAAATGCCGGCGGCGAGAATAATACTACAGATAGTGGAGCAGCTGAAAATAACAGTTCGGTAGAAGCTAGCGAGGCGAATGGTGCTGGTGCTACAAACGGGGAGAGTGTGGCTGGTGAGAATGTTGGTAATAGTGCTGGCGCAAATGGTGAGATGCTGAGTACGGAAACTCCGCCGAGGTTTGTGGACGAGGATGGCAACGGCGTCTATGAACTGAAAGTTGGTGACGAAACTCTAGTGACCGAGGGTGATGGAGGAATCTCCTTTGACCCAGAAACTGGCAAGATGTCAGAGAGCAGTATGGAATTGTTGCGCTCAAGAGGCATTGAAGTCAATGAGACGTTTGAAACTACAACAGCACATGGCGCAATCAAGACCGAAGGAGTTTACGAATACTTCAAGAACACTAATACCGAGGCCTACGAGGCTGGAATCGAAACTGGTAATAAATTAACAGACATCGACATCAAGAGTTACGTATCGGCAGAAGGTGCAAATCGTGCAGTAGACATCAGCCAAGTGAGTGTTGAGAATGACGGTGATTTGGTATTCCAGATAGCACCTAAAGGTGAGAATATTGATGTTGATAGCCTTCAAGTAGTATTGTCGGCCAATAAAGAACTTGGCGATGTAGGCGTAGTGCTTGACGTGGCAGCAGATGGAACTGTGACGGTGCCGGCTGGTTCGGTGGCGGCAAGTATGTTTACTGAAGGTAACTTTAGCGGTGGAGCGCTTCGGGTGGTTCAGGACGCTGGCGAAGGCGGCGGATTTAACGTACTAGGTACCAGCTTTGGGTCTGGCAATTTGACCGAAGTTGGTTTCATTAATCCAACCGAAAAGACTGAATACTTCTACAATATCGGCGACGCCGTAATTGACAAGACGGGCATTGATGTTGATGCAGATTTGGCGAGAGTCGGTTTGCAATCGGTGAGAGACAGCGGGCCAGTAGAATATAATTACAATCCAATTAATGTAGATGAAAATGGATATGTAAATGGGCAACCAGTGAGTGATTATATGAATGGGCGGCCGACGACATTCGATCCGGAAAACGGTCGTGACTTTATTTCAGTAAATGGTGCAGCAAGTGACAACGGCTACGAATTAATCCAGATGCCACATCGTGAGGGTAATTATAGCGAGGCACTGGATCCGTTCTTGTCAGATAATAAGGATAGCAATAATCTACTTGGTGAGAACTTGGTGCGGCAGATGATTGACCCAGACCGTGAAATGACGCCGGAGCAGGCCGATGCAGCGTTTATTGAAGCGCTTAATAGTGGTAGACTTTCTACTAACCAAGTGATTAGCCACATTTTGGAAGCCAAGGGTAATTCGCCAGAAGGTATCGTGGCTCTTAGAGCAAAGATGGGCGGATTTGAATGGGATATTGATAATGATGGTGATCCAGAGCTGATTGATACTCAAGAGGAAATTAACGCGTTAGCCGATATGCTAAAGAATTCGGCAGAGCCAGAAGGATACAGCGCGTTTGTTAATGATACCTATGAAGTATTCTTAAATAAGATGAATGGTGGCGAAGTTCGCGTAGTAAATTATGCGGATACGCCATATAGATATACGGAGCTTGGGTTTATTAATTCTGAGAATAATATCTTAAGGCTATTTTCTAGGAAACGGACGGCTTGCTCAGGGCTGGGCTTTGAATTCTTAGATAAAGATGGTCATTCGATTTATGACGAGGATACACTTCGGAAGATTTATCATATTCCAAGAGGTGAGAGAATCACGATGATTTCTGACCGTTTGGAATGTGGTGACGATACGCAGCTGACGGTACAGACGGCGTTTGAGCGGGTGCGGTCTAGCAAGACTAATCCGGAGGGGACCAAGACTAGTCCAGAAGGTACCACTAAGACTAATCCGGAGGGAACTAAAACTAACCCAGAGGGAACCAAAACTGATCCAGAGGGAACTAAGACCGAAAGTGAAACCACTAAGACTGACCCAGAAGTAACTAAGACTGATCCGGAGGACACGAAAACTGAAAGCGAGAAGACTAGCGAAAAAACTACCGAGAAAACCACTGAGAAAACTGGGCAAGAAATCGTGGGCAAGGGCGACAATCCACATGCTGGCGATGAGACCGATTTGCCGGTAACGCCACCGGGTGAGGACTCATATATCCAGCCGACCGAGGATAATCATGTTAACCCGAATATTGAGCCAGGTACTGAAGTAACAACACCACCAACTGATAATTCGTCGTTTGACAGCCTTGATAATGGTACGGCTACTGGGACAGATACGACGTCAACCTACAGTACGGATACTTCAGGCTGGCAAGGTGATACGTCCGGTGAAGGTAATGAACAGTCGCTGGTAACACAGGCAAACCCTGGTAGTGCGGAGGACAATACGCCGCCCCAAAGTAATGAAGAATTAGCAAGTGCATTTAATAATTAAAAGAAAGGAGAAAAAATGAAAATCAGCTTTAAAAGAATCATTATTCTACCAGTAGCGATTTTAGCTTTTATCTTTGCATTCATGCAATTTAAGAGCGCGTCGGCGGCGGAAGTGGATTCGTGGGGGCCGCAAGATAGGGAAACTTTCTTGTGGGATAAACCGGCAACGTATCGGACGTTTAACTCGATTACGGATAATCCAGTGCTGGGCGACGAGAGAAACTTTGTGCGCGTTAAGGAAGTTGGCGTGGACGGTCCACATTACGATACGGTGGATGTGGTACCAGGTAAAGAATATGAGGTGTATATTTATTACCATAACAATGCCTCGGCGAGCTTGAATGCAAGTGGCAAGGGGATTGCTGACAATGTAAGGTTGGCAACTAAGCTACCAGAACGGCTAGAAGCTGGCCAGACTGGTGTAGTTTACGGTACGATTTCCTCAACTAACACAAAGCCAGAGAGTGTATGGGATACGGCTTATCTTAAAGCTACCGATACGGTATTCTTAAGATACGTTTGGGATTCGGCGACGATTCATAATGCTGGTACAGCGAACGGTGCAATTCTGGACGCCAATGCGCTATTTTCTGAAGAAGGCGCAAAGTTAGCCTATAATTTAGAGAGAGCCGACAATGGCGAAAGTGCTTGGGGAATGGTTCCAGGCTGTAATGAATATGCTGGGTATGTAACTTATCGGGTAAAAGCTGATCAGCCAGGATTTGGTGTAGAAAAAGAGGTGTCGGCGGAAAACAAGAATCTTTTCGCAGATAATATTACAACTACTCCGGGCGCAGTGCTAGATTTTAAGATTTTCTACAAAAACTCTGGAACCACGGCGCAAAGTGCAGTAACTATGTATGATATTATGCCGGATGGTATGGAATATGTGGCTGGTTCGACCTTTGTAAAAACCACGGACGATCCAACTGGCAAATATGTTAGCGATGGTCTATTCAACGGTGGAATAATTATTGGCGATTTTGATGCTGGTGAGGAAGCGACGGTAACTTATAAAGCAAAGATTCGCGATGATATTAATAAGTTCCCATGCGGGTCAACGACTGTTTATAACGAGTCCTCTACTGCTACGGCAAACGGTACAATTACGGATAAAGCGAGAATTATAGTAGTGCGCGAGTGTACAACCAACACTCCGAAAGAGTTGCCAACGACTGGTCCGGGTGAAATTATCTTAGCAGCGGGTATCGTAGTGGTGATTATCGGCGGTGGGATTTATTTCTACCATTCGCGCAAGATGTTAAAGAAGGCTACTTCAGCGGCTGGCAGTAGTGCTGATGGTAGCGTAAGCGACAGTGCTAGCAGTAGCGTTAGCGACGACATCAATGCGGACGATTTTATGAAACAAGCTCCAACTCAGGGAAATGAAAACACTTCTACTCCTTTGGAAAATGAAAGTAGTGCAGCTTTAGAAAATGAGAATGCGGCGCCAGTTTCAACAACTTCAACTCCTCAGGACGATAAGGGCGATATTGTTAAAGATAGCATCCAAAACAATCCAAGCGCTTAAAGAGGTAAAATGTCAAAGCGGACTTTGACGGTAATGGAGGGGAGGGAAGAAAACTCTCAGCTAGTGGCCGACTTAGAGAAGGAGGCGAAAAAAGCTGGCTGGGGGTTTTTGAACCTTGCTAAAATTAATTCGGACAAAATTGCAAGGTGCGATTTTGATGACACTCCTTTAGATTATATAGTGTTTCGTGAGTTGTCTTTGAATAATTATCATGAGACAGAACGGGTCTTTGAGTGGCTGAAAAAAGAGGGGAAAGTTAGTATTAATATTGATATTGCTGGAGCAAGAATGTCGACTTCGGATAAACATTTTCAGCAAGGTTTGTTTTTGATGGATGATAAGCTGGCGCCGTATGCTTTGCCGACCTTTGAGGCAAAAAGTGAAAAAAATGTGAAGGCGTATCTGGCGTGGAATCGAGTGCATTATCCGATAGTTTTGAAACCGCGGCGGGGGACGACGGGAGATGGGATTATACTGGTTAGAAACGATAAGGAACTGCACGCGGTTAAGGATTTTAGTGAGTTTTTAATTGAGCAATACGTGGAGCCGGAATGTGATTTTAGGGTGTTTGTGATTGGCGGAGTGGCAGTGGGAGCGATGCGAAAAGTTGGCGATTTAAAACATCCAGAAAATTTTAAGGTGTGGTGTGCTGGGAAAGATAAAGTTAGAGAAAAAGACCGGAAAGTGCTAGAAAAATTATCGGAGATAGCGTGTGAAGCAGCGAGTGTTTCACGGATGGAATATGCCGGGGTAGATATTATGAGGGAAAAAGGCACTGGCAAGTATTATATTTTGGAGACTAATATAGCGGCGAGTTGGACGATTTTTACAGAAGTGACTGGTATTAATATCCCGAAGCTGGTGATTGAATGGCTGGCTGAAAGAGGTGATTATGAGGAAGGCGTAGTTTCTAAGGAGATGGCGGTTTCTTCATATATTGATAAAAGACTGAAATTTATATCCAAAAAAGTACAAAGTGACTACGAGGGGATTTTGAAGGGTAAAAAGGCCTGTCTAGAGCCATACGAGGTGGTTTTTGAACGCGATAAACGTAAACATTTAATGGATAGCGGATATTTGTTTGATGAGTTAAAAAAGGCTTACTGTGAGGCTGTAGATAAGAAAATAAAGGGGAAAGCGATTCTTAAGTTAGAAATTATGCGCGAGATAGAAAAAATGCCGCTGTCCTGGGCGGGGAATTTTATTGGCCCGGAAGTGGGTGTACTAGAAAATGGGATGATTTTATCGGCAATGTGGCTGTATCTGCTTGAAAAATCTACAAAAGTGTGATAAAATAGGGCACAGTTAATTATAAAGGAATAATATGAAGAAAGCAGTTATTCTCGTTGGCGGGAAACAATACCTAGCCTCCGAAGATGAGACCCTACGGGTGGACCTCCTCCCGGCAGGCACCAAAGAGCTCGAACTACCTGCTCTCCTCGTTATTGATGGTGATAAAACCACAGTTGGTACACCAGAAGTAAAGGGCGTGAAGGTTTCGGCGAAAGTAGTGGAGGAAAAAGTAGCCGGAGATAAAGTCCGCGTTATTCGTTACCACTCTAAGAAGCGTGTCCACACTGAGACTGGTCACCGCCAGAAGTATTCGGAAATCAAGATTACTTCCATAAAGTAGCAAAAACCACCCCTTTCAGGGGTGGTTTTTGTTGGGGGCGTGAAGGTTTCGGTAAAAGTAGTGGAGGAAAAAGTAGCCGGTGATAAAAGTGGACGATTTTTTGTGAAAGTATGATATAATAAGTTCATTATGGCTACGGTTATTTGTATAACTAACCAAAAAGGAGGTGTTGGTAAAACCACTACGGCGGTCAACCTTTCTTATTATCTGGCAAAGGACAAATTTAGGGTGCTTTTGATTGATTTTGATCCGCAAGGAAATGCGACTTCTGGATTGGGGATTTCTAAGAAAGATTTGAGGGCGACGATGTCAGAGGTGGTACTGGGTCAGGCTGGACTTTCTGATGCGATAATAGAGACGAAATATAAGAATCTATATGTTGCGCCGACGACGCCGGAACTAGCTAATGCTGAGGTGGAAATGACAAAATTGAGTAAGAAGTTTGTTCAGCTCAAGGCGGCGATTACTGCTGTTGACTCGCAATTTGACTATGTAATTATTGACTGTCCGCCGTCTTTGTCGCTTTTGACCGTAAACGGAATGATAGCAGCGGATTACCTATTATTGCCGGTACAGACGGAGTTTTATGCGCTGGAGGGAGTGGCGCAGCTCCTTGATAGTATGAAACTGGTGAAAAAAGCGATGAATCCTAACTTGAAACTGCTAGGAGTGGTGGCGACGATGTATGATAAACGGACTTCGCTCTCTGTAGAAGTGCTAAATGAGGTAAAAAAGTATTTTAAGGATAAGGTGTTTGAAACGGCGATTCCGCGGAATGTGCGGGTGGCCGAGGCGCCGAGTCACGGGGTGCCGGTGGGGGGGTATGATAAGTTTTCTAAGGGCGCGAAGGCTTATAAAGAGCTGACGCGTGAGGTGGAGCAACGGACGGGGGTGGCCGGTAAGTAAAATCAAGATGGTAAAAGGAGGAGAATGACAGCAAAACATGGACTAGGAAGAGGATTTGAAAGTCTAATTCCGACGGAGTTGGTGGATGATGAATTTGACCCGACGGCGGATGCGACGCTGGATACTTTGTCAGAAATAGAATTAACTAAGATTGAACGTGACCCGGAGCAGCCGCGGAAAGATTTTGATGAGGAGGCGCTTTCATCACTGGCGCAGTCTATCAAGGAGCATGGAGTACTTTCGCCAATTGTGGTGGTGAAAAATGAAAATAAGTATATGATTGTGGCTGGCGAGCGGCGGTTTAGGGCAGCGAAATTGGCTGGGCTTTTGAAAATCCCGGCGATAGTGCGGACACTGGATGCACAAAATAGATTAGAACTTTCGATTATTGAGAACGCACAGAGGGAAGATTTGTCGGCGATTGAGCTGGCGACGGCGTATGCGAAGCTGAAAAGCCAGTTTAATATGGATAATAAAGACATCGCAAGGCGGGTGGGGAAAAGCGAGATTGCTATCGTGAATAGCCTGAGATTGTTAGACTTGCCGAACAACGCGAAAGAAGCGATGCGTGAGCATAAGTTGACTGAGGGGGTGATGCGGCCGTTGATTAAGGCGGACGTTAAGACGATAGATGCGGCACTCCCGAAAATTATCGAGGAGGGTTGGAGTGCGAGACAAGTGGAGCAGTTTGTGGCGACGCACAAGAAGAAAAGCTCGTTCTCTGCGGTAAAAACGATGGGCTATAGAAAGCAGGAGGTGGCTCTACAAGAAAAGTACACTGTAGCTAAGGTGAGGATTAGTGCTAAGAGTATTACATTCTCTTGCAAAGATGAAAAAGAATTAAAAACGTTGATTGCAAAATTGAAGTAGTGAAGCTGAAACAATGCTTAATGATGCGTGCTAGTTTTTGTTACCGAGGCCGAGTTGGGCGCGGAGTTTTTGGCGAGCATGGGCGGTGAAAATTTTATCAAACCACGAGGCGCGGGCAGTTTTGTTTTTGCTAGTCATGATTTCTACGACGTCGCCATGTTTTAGTTTAGTGTTTAGGCTTTTGATTTTGCCGTTAATTTTGACACCGATGACGTGCTCGCCGATTTCGGAATGGAGGCGGTAGGCGAAATCAAGGGGTAGGGAGCCTTTGGGCAAATCAATAATATCACCCTTGGGGGTATAAACAAAAATCTTGTCGGCAAATAGGTTGAGGCGAAGTTTTTTAATATCAACTTTTTTGCCGGCACGGAGCTTCGCGGCGGTGTCTTGGAGTTCAGTAATCCAAAGGAGATTAGTGGGAAGGTGCTGGATTTTGCCGGTTTTGTAATTTTCGGTGAGCTTTTGCTCGTTGTAATAGAAGCTGGCGGCCAGACCGCGCTCGGCATATTCATGCATTTCTTTGGTGCGGATTTGGAATTCAACGATACGTTTATCTTTAGTAATGACGGTAGTATGGAGAGATTGGTAACCATTTTGCTTAGGCATAGCGATGTAATCTTTAATGCGGCCAGACATTGGCATATAGAGCGAGTGGATGACGCCAAGGGCAAGATAGCAATCGGTGATGTCACCGACGATGATGCGGAGAGCGATTAAATCGTAGATTTCACCCATGTTTTGATTGTGCTTGGCGAGTTTTTTGTGGAGGGAATAGACGGATTTGACGCGACCGGACATCTGGAATTTGATTTTTTCGCGGCCTAGAGCCTCGGAGACTTCTTTTCTGATTTTCTGGATGGTTTTTTCGGCGGAGGTGTTGTATTCTTCAATTAAATTGCGAAGTTCCTCATAACGCTTAGGGTCAACATAGGAAAAGGCGATGTCGGCCATTTCGACGCGAAGGCGGCCCATATTAAGACGGTCAGCGAGGGGTGCGAAAATTTCTAGAGATTCTTTGGCAATTTTTTTCTGTTTGTCGGGCGGGAGAGCGGAGAGAGTGCGGAGGTTGTGAAGGCGATCGGCGAGTTTGATGATGAGGACGCGAATGTCAGAGCCGGTAGCAACAAGAAGTCTCAAGAGGTTACTTTTGGTCTGTGGTAGGTAGGTATCTAAATCGCGCATACCGGAACGAGCGTTACTTAATTTGGTGACACCATCAACGAGGAAGGCGACTTGCTCGCCGAACTGGTCTTTAATTTCTTGGAGGGTAACACTGGTATCCTCAACGGTATCGTGTAAAACGGCAGCGATGATGGTATCTTCGTCCATACCCCAGTCCTCAACGATTTTCATAACAGCTAAGGGGTGAGTGATGTAAGGGTCGCCGGACTTTCGGAACTGGCCGTCGTGAGCCTTGGTGGCAAGGACGATGGCCTCTTTGATGCGGTTTTTATTGGTGGATTTAGTCATTAATATCATTATAGCATTTATAGGGGTTTTGTGGTATAATAGTAGTAATGAGAATTTTATGGACTGATGGTAGCGCAAACCCTAATCCAGGGCCGGGTGGTTATGCGGTGATAGAGGACGGTCAGCCGGTGGCGCTGGGGAGAGAGGCGCAATCTACAAATATTCGGATGGAGGGAGCAGCGCTAATTGCCGCGATGAAACTCTTAGATGGTGAAACTGGTGAAATACGGACGGATTCTGAGTTTTGGAAAAATGTACTTACGAAATGGGCGCCAGGTTGGGAAAAGCGGGGTTGGAAAAAGAGCACACCTGGTGAAATTCAAAACTTAGATTTAGTAAAAGAGGCTTATATGTTGTATAAAAATGGTGATGTGAAATTGACTTGGGTGCGAGGACATGTGGGAACGGAAATGAATGAGACTGCCGATGAATGGGCAAACAAAGCTAGGAAAGGAGCTACAATATGAAAAGAGTAACCATTAAAGTTAAAGTCAAAGATATTGACGAGTTTGAAAAAAGAGTAAAAGACATCAACCTAGAGTTTGAGCCAACTTTGTATCAGCACGATAGGGTTTATGTGCCGCGTGGTTACCAGCGGGGGATGAATTTGCCAAGATTGGTGATGCGGACAGAGATGAGTTCAGTAGATAAGCCGGCGATTTATAAGCTGATATTAAAGCGTCATATTGAGGATTCTGGGATTGAGATTACTGATAGATCGGTAATTAGGGACTATACGGAAATCGTGAATATGATTCATCAACTGGGATTTGTATTGGCGACAGAAGTGTCGCGTCGTCGTCGTCGTATCAAATTATCGGATACGTCTCGGATTTATCTAGATAAGGTAGATAAATTAGATAGCTATTATGTGAAAATCGAGACAGCTCTAGAGGAAAAAGATAAAGTTTCCGAAGTAATGTCCGATCTAAAAAGAACATTGAAGCTATTCCATCTGTCGTCAAAGGAAATTTCTCAGGAGTCTTACTTTGAGATGCTAAAGAAAAGTGATATAATTGACAGTAAGAATAATGCTTTCTAGGCTACTTAGCGTGGCATAGGTGCGATTAAAAATAAGTGAGGTAAAATGGAAAAATTTGATGTTTTTCAGTGGGCAAATGAAGTAGATGAAATTAAAAATAACGTATCGGTGGAGTTGTTTTTGTTTAATAAAAATTATACGCCGTATAAGGTACGTTATTCTGACTCTTTGACAGGAAATGTGAAAGAAATGTTTATGAATGCAGCGATAAAATATATTATTGAGGAAGCAGATAAGGGTCTAGAATGCCGCGATTACGAGATGTCTGATGGTGAGGAAAAGGTGATTTATCGGACTGAACTTGCTAAGGTGGGCCGGGCGGAAACTCTGATTCATTTGATTGAACATGAATATAAAGATATTGATTACTTTTCTGATAATGAATATGAGTTTAAGAAAGTAAAGGGAATTATTGCAAAGTTCTCTTACCCAGGTGGGGAGGATGGGACCAAGACTTTTTATATTGCCAAGGGTGTGGCGGCTTCGTCAGCACTCAAGGGTGCGCAAGCTTGGGAGTTGAACGGTGAGAGTTTTGAGCCGTTTTCGGCAGAAGTGGCGATTAAGATGCCAGCGGATAATCAAGTGGCGATTATTGACGGGGTGGTAGTGATATTTAACCAGCCGAAATTTGAGACGTTGTTCCAGTATGATTATAAAGCACAGGTGATTGCGGAGGAAAAGGCTAAGGAACTGCAAGAAAAATATAAGTTGAGTTTTTCTGAAGGATTGACACTAGATGCGCTTTTGGCCGATAAAAAACCGTTGCTGAAAAAGGTGCAGGCGTTTGATTTGGAAAACGAGATGGACCAGAAGCAGCTGATTGACTATGCGGACAAGATGGAGCTAGAGCTGATGACGGATGATGATGGTTCGATTATTATTATGGACGATAAAGATTTGACGATGTTTGTGAACTTGGTAAATGAGGATTATTATGTCTCGCCGGTGAATGGGCGGAGGTATGAAATTAAATCCAAGAAACTATTAGAGGATGCGGAAGGCGAGCCGCCGAGAGGATAGGGCGATGCTTGATAATTCGCAGAGTGCGATAGACTTGGTAGAAGCGCAAGAAAAAATTGCTGAGGCGCTGAAAGTGCCGGTCTATACGGTGTCGGATTTTTTGGCGGTTTGCAATCAAACCCTGGAATATAGTTTTTCGACAACAGTAATTGTGGGTGAGGTAGCGAGCTTTAAAGTCAATCAAGGTCGCTGGGTGTTTTTTGATTTGAAAGATGAGGAGAGTACGGTATCTTGTTTTTTGCCGGCATGGGAACTGAGGACGTCGCTAGAGGATGGGATGAAAGTAGTAGTAAAAGGAGTGCCGAAGGTGACGAAGTGGGGGAAGTTCTCTTTGACGGTAAAACAAGTGCGGCCGATGGGTGAGGGGAGTTTGAAAAAGGCTTTGGAAATGCTGAGGCGGAAATTGGCGGCGGAGGGGCTGTTTGATCCGGCGCGGAAGCGGGAATTGCCGCGGGATTTGTCGCGGATTGGCGTGATTTCATCAACGCAGGCGGCGGGGTACGCAGATTTTTGTAAGATTTTGAACGCGAGATGGGGTGGACTGACGGTGCTGACGGCGCATACGCAGGTACAAGGCTTAGACGCTCCGGACCAAATAATTCGGGCGCTCCGGTATTTTAACGAACGTTCTGATGTGGAGGTGATTGCGATAATTCGAGGTGGTGGGAGTGCGGATGATCTGGCAGTGTTCAATGATGAGAAGTTGGTGCGGGAAATCGCGGCGTCGAAAATTCCGGTGATTACTGGTATCGGACACGAGGTGGATGAAAGTTTGGCGGACCTTGCGGCGGACGTGAGAGCATCGACGCCGTCGAACGTGGCGGAGATGTTGACGCCGGATAAAAAGGCAGAGATAAAGCGTATTGAGAGGATGGTGAGCGGACTGAGTCTAAGGATTAGTAATGAGATTGAGGCTTGTAGAGAGCAGGCAAAACTAAAATTGCCGGATGCAAAAATCATGCAGGTGATTGCGGATATGAGAGAAAGTATTTTTGAATGGCGACAGCGGATGAATAATCGGATGTCGGACGAGAGTAGAGGAATGAGAACGGCGACAACGAGTAGTCGGAGTCGGCTAGTAGATTTTATGCGGCGAGAAATGGAGCGTCGGCAAAAAGATTTGCTGGCACAGAAAAAGATATTAGCGGTAGTAAATCCGGATGATACCTTAAAGAAAGGTTATGCGATAGTTTCTGGAGATTTATCAGAGGGAAATGTTGTAAAAATTACAACATTTAGGAAAACTCTGGAGGCGCAAATTAAGAAAGTAAAAGAAAGGAGGCAAAATGCCTAAAAATGAGAAAAATTCAAAAAAGAAGCTTTCGGAAAAAATGAGCGAGTTGGAAAAAATGGTGGATTGGTTTTATTCGGACGAGTTTAGCTTGGATGATGCGGAGGAAAAATATCGGAAGGCGATGGAGTTGTCGGCGGAAATTGAAAATGATTTAGACAATTTGGAAAACAAAATCGAGGTTATCAATCGGGACTTTTCCGATGGTGCTTCGATTTAAACTTTACAAAAAATAGTATTAGCATTATAATGAGCATATGGACAATCAACCGTTTCAAACTTTTCAAGCTGGTGGTCAGATGCCGTCTGGACAGACAGTACCGCCACAAGCAATGAGTAGTAATCAGCCGATGACGGCCGGGCAAACTGGGCCGCAGGTTGGGCAATTTAATCAGCAGTCGCAACCGACGGCAAGGCTGGTACCGGTGGTGGCGCAGAACAATAGCAAGGTTACGCTATTTATGGTGATTGCGATTGTAGCTGGGTTGATAGCAGTAACATTTATTGGGCTATTCGTGTGGATGTATTCACAATGGGATACGGCACAGAAAGACGTAGATAGTAAGGTTGATGCGGCGGTGGTAGCAGCGGTAAAAGAGAAGGCTGATGAGCTGGAGAGCCAATTCGTAGAAAGAGAAAAACAGCCGTATGCGACTTTTGCAGGGCCGATAGATTATGGTGAGTTGTCTTTTGAGTTTCCGAAGACGTGGAGCGTATATGAAGCAAAGGATGCTTCGTCTGGTGGTGATTATGAAGCCTACTTTAACCCTGGTTTAGTGTCGCCGATTAGCCAGAATACGATTAACGCTTTGCGTTTGACGATTAAAGATCAGTCTTATGATAGTTATATTGCGAATTATGATAACTATGTTAAGAATGGTAAATTGACCGTGGACGTGCGGCTAGTGAATGGCGAAAATGCGAATGTTTATACTGGTGAATTGCCACAGTCGCAGCTACAAGGAATTGCAACAGTATTTAGAATCCGTGATAAAACTGCAGTGATGCAGACGGACGCAATGCTATTCAAAGACGATTACAACAAGATTTTAGATACAGTGAGATTTAATAAATAAGTAATGCTATAAACATAAGCATTAACAGGGGTGATTTTGGGTTTTTTGTGTCTGGTTTTGACAGTTTTGTGCTAAAATAAAAGTATGGAAAGCGAGGTAAACGGTATTTTGGTGGCGGCACATGAGCTGAAAGCGCCGCTTTGTCTTTTGAAACAACTGGCGTTTTCGATAGAGCTGGCGCTTGACGAGGGTGAGCGTCAGAAGATACGGAACCAGATGATAGACGTGTCGGATAGAGCTCTCCGACAGGTGGAGGATTTGACAAAAATCTCAAGGCTTTCTGATGGATTATTCGAAATGGAGCCGGTGGCGGTGCGGGCGGTATGTGATGAGGTAACGGCGGAACTTAGGACGCTATTTAGATTTAATCATCGGAATTTGGAGATAGAATATCGGAACCGAAATCGGTTAGTATATGCGAACAGGGAATTGTTGTATAGTGTGGTGTATAATTTTTGTTTGAATGCGATGCACTATTCGGACGAGGAGACGCGAAGTGAACTGACATTATCAGATAAGGATGGTTTAGTTCGGCTTGCGGTTCGGGATTTTGGGCCGGTGTTGCCGGCGGATGTGTGGAGGAGTCTGAAAAAAGGTTGGGTGGAGAAGCCAACTAGTATTGCAATGCGACCGGGGTCGTCGGGGTTGGGGCTGTATATTGCGTCGAAATTTTCACAGTATATGAAGGCAAATGTAGGGGCGGTGCGGCACCGCGATGGGACGAGCTTTTTTGTGGAACTTTTGCCATCTAAGCAAGCGAGCCTATTCTGATGCTAGTGTATATTATTGATGATGATAAAATTTTTGCGGAATGTTTAGAGCGGTTTTTGAGGGTGGCAGAAAAAGATATGTCACAGTTTATAGTAAAGCATTTTTCAAATGTGATTGATGCGGTGGCGGAAATGAACGGGGAGGTGCCGGATGTGGTATTTTTAGATATATTGTTGGATGGTCCGGATGGATTCACGCTACTTAACGAAATGGCGTCGTATGATGACACGGCACGGGTATCGATAGTGATAGTGTCGTCGCTTGACATTCGGCGGGATTTGAAAGACTATGGCGTAGTGGCAGTGCTTGATAAGGCAACGATGACGCCGGAGGAAGTAGGTGCGGTGCTCAGAGATCTCCACGACGGAGGTAGCCAAGATGAATAATCCGGCGACTATTAGAACTAAGGCATTGGTGCTTAGGCGAACTAATTATGGTGAGGCGGATAGGATTTTGAACATATTGACGCCGGAAGGGAAAATGGCGGTGCTAGCTAAGGGAGTGCGCCGAGAAAAATCACGACTGGCTGGAGGGATAGAGATGTTTTGTTTGTCTGAAGTGGTGGTGCATCGGGGGCGGGGAGAACTGATGATTTTGACTGCGGCAAAAAGTTTGAAGTTTTATCGCAATTTGCTAAAAGATTATGAACGGATGGAAGCGGCGGCGGAAATGCTAAAGAAGATGGATAAGGCGTCAGAGGCGGTGAGCGATGAGCGACAGTTTAATATTTTACAGCAGGCACTCTTGGCATTAGATGATGGCGCTAATTTGGTGCTAGCTAAGGCGTGGTTTTATTTGAACCTGGCAGCGGCGATGGGTGAGCAGATAAATTTGTATACAGATATTGATGGAGTGAAACTAGAGGAGGGGGAACATTATAAATGGAATACGATGGAAAAAGTGCTGGAAAAAAATGAGCGGGGGGTAATTTCTACAGATACCATTAAAATGTTAAGACTGATGCTATCGGCGGATTTGGCGTTGTGCCTTAAAGTGAAGCTTCCGGATGAAGGGATTTGTGGGGATGCGCTTTTTATCGCCGAAAGTTTGAATGTGATATAATGTAGATATGGGAAAATTAGATGATATTGTAAGTTTATGCAAACGCCGCGGGTTTATTTTTCCGGGGTCTGAAGTTTATGGCGGGATGGCCGGGACCTGGGATTTCGGGCCGCTGGGCGTGATGCTTAAAAGAAAAATTATGGATGCGTGGTGGAAGTATTTCGTAGAGGATAGGGAGGATATGTATGGCGTGGATGCGGCGATTTTGATGAACCCGCGGACGTGGGTAGCGTCGGGGCACGTGGATACATTCAACGACCCTTTGGTGGAATGTAAGAGCTGTCACGGGCGGTTCCGGGCGGATAAGCTGGCGGATGGTTTGAACGAAAGTGTGACAACGGAGGAATTTTTAGCTGCTGGCGCTAAGTGTCCGACTTGTGGCAAAAGCGACTGGGGGGAAATTCGTAAGTTTAACATGATGTTTTCTACGCACGTGGGGCCGGTGGCGGATGAAACGTCTGTGGCTTACCTTCGACCAGAAACGGCGCAAGGGATTTTTACGAATTACAAAAATGTGGTGGATACGATTTATCCGGATTTGCCGTTTGGTTTAGCACAACAGGGTAAGGCGTTTCGGAATGAGATTTCGCCACGGGATTATATTTTGCGTGATCGTGAATGTTCACAGATGGAGATTGAGTATTTTGTGGCGCCTGGGACTTGGGAAGAGCATTTCGAGAAAATGCTTGCAGCCTCACACGATTTTTTGGAAAACGTGATTAAACTTCCGGCTTCGGCGATTCATGAGCTAGAGGTGGTACCGGAAGACCGTGCGCATTATTCCAAGCGGACGGTGGATATTGAGTTTGACTACCCAAATGGGCGTGAGGAGCTGATGGGGCTGGCTTACCGGACGGATTTTGACCTTTCTAACATCGCACGGGAGTCTGGCAAGAATATGGACTATCGTGATAAAAATACCGGCGAAGTATTTGTGCCGCATGTGATTGAGCCTTCGATCGGGGTGGAGCGACTGATTTTGGCAGTACTAGCCTCGGCGTATGCGGAGGATGAAGTAGGCGGATCGTCTCGCGTAGTGTTGAGGCTGCCGGAGACTTTGGCGCCATACCGATTCTGCGTGTCGCCGCTTCTAAAGAACAAGCCAGAGTTAGTTAGCAAAGCGCAAGAAGTGTATGCGGCCTTGCGGGCTAAATATGGTAATGTAACTTGGGATGATTCGGGGAATATCGGCAAGCGGTATCGCAAGCAAGATGAAATCGGTACGCCAAAGTGTGTGGTGGTGGATTTTGATACGCTGGAGGATGGGACGGTGACGGTGAGAGATAGGGATAGCGCTGAGCAAGTACGTATTAAACCTGAACAGTTATAATACAAAAATCCAAGAATAGTGCTCACATAAGTTTTTGTCCTCGACTTGAACTTCAAAAATGTCATACACTGGCTCGCTTCGCTCGCGTCAGGAATATACATTTTTGAAGTTCAAATCTGGTTGTCAGACGGACAAAAACTTACGTTTCGTACTATTCTTGGATTTTTGATTTGATTATTTCCAGCGTTTGATGGCGGCTTCGATGACGGATTTGGCTTCGTCTAGGCCGGCGAATTTTTCTACCTTGGTGGTGCCTGGTTTTTTCAGGTCTTTGTAATGGTTGAAGTGGAACTCAATTTGCTCAATGAGGCGCTTTGGAAGGTCCTCTAGGGTCTGGTAAGCGTCGCCATTATTGCGGTCGTCGGCGGGGACGGCGATAATCTTGTCGTCAACTTCGCCATCGTCCACAAACTTCATAACGCCAAGTACACGGGCTTTAGTATAAATACCGGTGGTAAGAGGTTGGTCGGTAATGAGCAATACGTCTAGTTCATCGCCGTCCTCATCTAAGGTCTGTGGGATAAAGCCATAGTTGCAAGGTTTAGCAAAAGCAATCGGCTCTACGCGGTCAAGCATAAAGCAAGCGTTTTTTCTGTCCCATTCAATCTTATGGTTGCTACCGGTAGGGATTTCAACGACAACGTTAATTTCGCCGTTTTTGTAGTCTCCGGCATCTAAAATCTTATTAAAATCTGCCATATTTACTCCTTTTTATACAGTATTAATTATAGCACAGAAAGATGAAATCCGAACAAGAAAATTAAAACCGAACACGCGATGTTCGGTTTCTAAGAAACGAAAGCAGGGAATTGTCAAGCGGAGTTTTCCACAGAGGTGGTGGAAAACTCAAAATGTGCAAAAAAGGCCAAAAATAGGCTTGACTTTTTAGCATAAGCTGTGCTAAACTAGGGACAAGTGGAACACAAGACAAAAATCCACAAACAAAAATGCACATTAAAAAAGTTTGAGGCTGGTCAACTAGGAGTTTTTGTGCGCGTTTAGGATACGCGAAACCAAAACCAATAAGTACATCACCTAAACACCTCCCAATTAACTCTAATGAACAACCTGAATACACATTAAGCTCTCAACGACTACGAACTAGTTTCGTGGTGAACATAATGTGTCTTTAAACAAAAATCAAATCAAAAACAAACCCGCGAAAATTTCTAGTTGACCAGGCTCAAACTGCTGAAACCTTATATTATAGTGATATAATGTAAGTAATGGAAGAATACCACAAACCAGTGTTATTATCGGAAGTTCTTAGCGTGCTTGAGCCGCAACCAAACGAGGCCTACTTAGACCTTACTGCGGGGTATGCGGGTCATGCGAGCGCAATTTTGGATGTAACGCGGAATTATAAAAACTCGGCCCTGGTGGACCGAGACGATTATGCGGTAAAAATCTTGAAAGGGAAGTACAAAAGTGAACCGATCGAGATACTACATATGGACTTTTATAGTGCGGCGCTACAACTTTTACAGTGTGGAAAGACTTACGATTTAATACTCGCTGATTTTGGGGTATCTTCTCCGCAACTAGACCAAGGGGAAAGAGGTTTTTCTTTCATGAACGATGGCCCTCTCGATATGCGTATGGATAGGCGGCAAGATTTGACTGCAGCCGAGATTATTAATCATTGGAGCGAGAGAGAACTGGTAGAGATTTTTGAAAAGTATGGAGAGATGAGCCCGGGGTTTTCTCAGAAAGTGGCGAGAGTAATCAGGCTGAACCGGCCGTTTGAGACGACAGGGCAGCTGGCGGACGTAATTGCTAAGAACACGGCAAAATCACGGATACATCCGGCGACGAGAGTGTTCCAGGCGATTAGAATTGTCGTCAATGATGAACTCGGTCTGATTGAAAAGACGTTGCCATTGTTGCCACGGCTGCTAAAGCCGGGCGGGAGACTGGCGATTATCACTTTTCATAGTCTGGAAGATCGGTTGGTGAAAGATTATTTTAAGAAAGCTTCAAGCCTCGGCGAGGAGAGCGAGCTTATAATAATTAACAAAAAGCCGATAACGGCGGAGAAGTTGGAGTTAGTTAACAACCCTCGTTCCAGAAGTGCGAAGTTGAGAGGCGCTTACAAGCGTTAGTCGCGGGCACTCAAGGCGGCCGCGTCGCGCTTTTTAAACTGAACACGATTGGTACGAGATTGTTAAAAATAAAAAAATAAAATAAACAAAAGGAGGCAAATATATGCCACGTCAAATCGTTGTGATGAACAAATCACGCGCACAAAAGATTAAAGTAAACTTCCGCTAAGACGGAATGCCCGTAGCGCACGAGTCGCCGGGCAACATGGAGGGAAACCTCCACCAGGTTTAGAGCCTGGCAGGTGTTTATCAAAAAATATATGACCTTCCTGGGGTAGAGCTTTCAGCACTTATAGCTCTGCGGGAGTAGTCGCCCCAGTCTTAGGACTTATAAAACAGATAGACACAAAGGCTCGAATAATTTTTGGACTCCCAGAAATTAAAACAGAATAGAAAATTGAGATAAAAATAAAAACGAAAATAAAAACGAAAGGGCGTAATGCGAAACGAATACATATCAAGGCGAGGAGGTATGGCGACGACAAGTGCTTGGTCTCGTAATCAGAATACAGTAAGACATACTGGAAAGAGACTAGGTAAGGTGAGCACGACAGCGATTTTTGGATTAATGGTCCTAATTGTCGGTTTGATTTATGCGACGCAGGGTGTGAAGGCTACCACATATGATTATGAACTTTCGGAAATTGATGAACAGGTAGCAGATTTACAGGCTAGGAAAGAAGATTTGGCGGTAGAGAAGGCGAGATTGACTTCTACGCAAACGGCGGCGTCATCTGAGGTGGCGGTGAATATGCCGGACGGACAAGTTTCCGGTTATGCTAAAGAATAGTATGCTATAATAAGGATATGGATAAACGCACAAAAGCGCTCCGGATTATTTTGGTGGCGGCAGTCGCACTGGTTTTGGTGCGGCTATTTGTGATACAGATTTTTGAGCACGATATGTGGGTGGAGCGGGCAGAGCAAGAGCACGTGGTTCAATATACCATCCCGGCGGAGCGGGGCGAAATCTACATGATGGACGGGGGAGAACCGACGGTGGTAGTGATGAATGAAGCAGTATGGACGGTGATTGTGGACCCGATGACGGTGGATGAAGAAGCGACAAAAAAGCTGATGGATGAGGTGGCCAAGGATAAGTTGGTGGCGGAGTGGAAAGATGTTTTTGCCGATAAGACGCGGCGGTATTATATCGTGGCGCAAGGAGTAAAGCGAGACGCGGCTCAGAAAATTCGCGAGGCGGGACTTACGGGCGTGTACTTAAAAGAGGGGAATGCGCGGGTGTATCCGGAGGGGGAGTTGGCATCGTCGCTGCTTGGATTTGTAAACAATGAAGGTGCGGGGCAATATGGAGTGGAGCAGGCGCTTAATAAAGATTTGGCCGGTGAAAACGGGGTACTAAAAACTGTGACGGATGTGAACAATGTGGCGCTATCAATCGGCGACGACAACGTGCGAGTGCCGGCAAAAAACGGCAAAGACGTCGTGCTATCGGTGGACAGAAACATCCAGCGCAGATTGGAGCAGATTTTGGCCGAGGCGGTGGCGGGTTCGGCGGCGACGAATGCGGCGGGAGTTGTAATGGATCCAATGACGGGTGAGATTTGGGCACTGGCTAACGTGCCAACCTATGATGCGACGAAATACAGCGAGATTAAAGATGCGTCAGTATTTGTAAATACGCCACTAGAAAGCGCATACGAGCCGGGCTCAATGTGCAAGACTTTTTCATTTGCGGCGGCCATAGATCAGGGCAAGATGACACCGGCGACGACTTATACTAATAACGGATATTTAACGGTGGATAACTGGAAAATTGAAAACGCGTACAAGGGGCAGCTGGGGACGATTACGATGCAGACGGGGCTGGACTATTCGCTGAATACTAGCTCAATGACGGCGTTGATGCTGCTGGGTGATGACGCCTCGCAGATTACCCAGAAAGGCAAAAATAAATTATATGAATATTATCACGATAAGTTTGGGTTTGGCGAATATACGGACATTGAACTGGTGGAGGCGAAGGGTTATTTGACGGAACCGGATGCGGAGGATGCGTATAATTCACGCTATGCTAATATGACTTTTGGGCAAGGTATGAACATTACGATGATACAGCTGGCTGCGGCGTTTTCTAGCGTGATAAATGGCGGAGAATACTATCGACCGACGGTGGTGGCGGGCGAAATGCTGGAAAATGGAACGTTCAATTACTTACAAGCGCCGGAGGCGGTGCGGCAGACGGTGTCGAAGGCGACGTCGGATACGATGCGACAGATGCTATACGGGACGCGGTCGTACAAGCGGACAACTGGTGTGGACAAGCCGGGATATTACATCGGCGGCAAGACTGGGACATCGCAGGGGATTAAAGATGGGGCCTATACCTTTGATGAAACAGTGGGAAACTATGTTGGATTTGGCGGGGCTACAAAGGAAAGCCCAAAGTATGTTATAATGGTAAAGATATGGGGGGACAACGCCAAAATGGAAGGCGAAAAAGACGCTATGCCAATGTTCGATAAAATGAGTGATTATATGATAGATTATCTAAAAATTAAACCAGGAGAAAGTTAATGCTAGATATTAGGATGAGTGATGAAATGTTTTATGGGCTAGTGTTAGCACTAGGGTCATTCTTGCTAGCGATGTTTCTCACGCCAATTTATACACATTTTGCGTATAAATATAAATTCTGGAAAAAGCAGAAAAAGACGGCGATAGACGGTAAAGCGTTGCCGGTGATGACAAAACTTCACGCGCATAAGTTTAAGCGAGTGTTTCCAACGATGGCGGGGATTGTGGGGGTGGTAACGGTAGGTTTGATTACCTATGTATGTAACTGGGACCGGGGTCAGACGTGGCTGCCGCTACTTGGCTTCTTGGGTGGCTCGGTGGTGGGGTTGATTGATGATCTTATTAACGTGTTTGGCGATGGACATGGAGCGGCGGGGCTGCGCGCGCCGGTGAAATTTACGATGATTACAGCGGTGGGGATAGTTTTAGGATGGTTCTTTGCGGTGAAGCTGGGCTGGAGTTCCATTCATATTCCGTTTATAGGGGAATGGGTGCTGCCAGAACTTTTGATGATAGCGGTGTTTGCTTTTGCGGTGGTGGCGACGTCTAATGCGGTAAATATTTCCGATGGGTTAGATGGGCTGGCCGGGGGGCTGTGTATGATTGCTTATGGGGCGTTTGGGATTATTGCGTTGTTTCAGGGGCAGTGGATGCTGTCAGGGTTTTGTTTGACGGTGGTGGGGTGGCTGCTATCGTATGTGTGGTTTAACGTGCCGCCGGCGAGGTTTATGATGGGAGATGTAGGTTCTTTTGCGCTAGGTGCGGGGCTTGGTGTAGTGGCGATGATGACTAATTCGTTTTTCTTACTACCGATTATCGGCGGGCTTTTGGTGGTGGAGGCGGGCTCGTCGCTCTTACAAATGATTTGGAAAAAAGTGTTTAAGCATAAATTGTTTATTTCGGCACCGATACATCACCATTTGGAAGCCAAGGGTTGGGGGGAGGCGAAAATCGTGATGAGATTCTGGGTAATAGCTGGGGTGCTGGCGCTGATTGGGGTATTTATCGCGGCGGCAGGAGGGATTGCTTAGGGTGGCACTATGAGGAAGCACAAGAGCGATAGAGTAATTGCGATACTGACATTTGTGCTGATGGCGGTGGGGTTGATTGTGATTTTTGCGATTGGACCGCAGCGAGTGAATTTTATGAACGCGAGTTTGCCGGATAGTCAGAAAATGGCAACGAACGCGTTCTTTATGGCGCAGCTAAAATCGGTGGTGGTGGCGACAGTGGGATTTATCTTGGCGTTCAAATTTCCGTATGAGAAATTGCGGCAATATGCGAAGTGGATTATGTTGGCGGGTGTGGTATGCTGTGTGATACTGGCGGGAGCGGCGGCGGTAAAAGCGCCGGTGGCGATGTGTGAGCTGGGTGGTTGTCGGTGGATTAATTTGGGAGTGACGACGTTTCAGCCGGCGGAGCTTTTGAAACTGGGGTTGGTGTTGTATCTGGCGGGGTTGGCAGCCAAGTGGAAAAAAGCGGGAAAATTAGAAACGCGAGATTTCTTACAGCCGTTTGCGATAGTGTCGGTGGTGTCTTTGGTGTTCGTGGTGGTGCTACAGAAGGACTTGGGGACGGGGATAGTACTGGTGATGATAATCCTTGCGATTTTGTATATGAGTGGGATACAAATGAAGTATTTCTTAATTGCGCTAGGTATTTTGGCGGCAGGGGGGGTGTTTGCGATTGTGTCGTCGCCACACCGGTTGGAGCGGATGATGACGTTTTCTGGGCAGGGAAGTTCGGATGAAACTTACCATATTGACAATGCCAAAATGGCGATTGGGACCGGGGGGCTTTTAGGAGTAGGGATTGGTAATAGTGTACAAGCTACGGGGTATTTGCCGGAGTCGATTAACGACTCGGTGTTTGCAGTGATGGGGGAGACTTTTGGGTTTGTGGGGCTGCTGGCTATTATTGCGGTATTTTTCTGGTTACTTTCTAGGATTTTAAAGGTGTCGGCAAAACTGGAGACGGAGAGAAGTCTCGTAACGGTCGGAGTTTTTGCGTGGATAGCGACACAGACGATAGTAAATATTGCGGCGATGACGGGGTTGATACCGCTAACTGGTATCACGTTGCCGCTGTTATCTTATGGCGGGACGAGTATGCTATTTGTGGCGATAGGACTTGGCATAGTTTGCCAACTTTCGTGTTATACTGGAAGAGAGGTAAATCGTAATGAAGATATTAGTAGTGGGCGGAGGCTCGGGGGGACATATCACACCAGCCGTCGCCGTAGTGCGTGAGATATTGAAAATTAGCCCGCGGACTAGGGTAGAATTTTGGACGGATCGTAAGTACTATAAAAATGTTGTAAAAATTACAACAGAAATAGGGGTGTCTTGGGGAGAGGAATCGCGTGTATCGGGTAGGCGACAGTATATTCAGGTGCGAAAAGTGTGCGCAGGGAAGTTCCACCGGTATGCGGGGTGGAAACTGGCGGATTATTTTAAGAATTTTGGGACAACGCTAAAAGACATAATATGGGGGAATATCTGCGGATTCTGCGGATTTATGGCGGGGATTGTTCAGAGTTTCTTTAGGATGGTGGGGAAGAAAACGCGGCCGGATGTGGTGTTTTTGAAAGGTGGATTTGTGGGGTTGCCGGTGGGGCTGATTGCAAGATTATTGAAAATACCTTACGTGGTGCACGAGAGCGATGCGGTGCCGGGGCTAGCGAATCGTGTGTTGATGAAGCACGCGAGTTTTGTGTGTAATCCGGAAAATACTGGTATTCCGGTGGCGCCAGAGTTTAAGAAGGTGTCGGCGAGCCGGCAGAAAGCGCTTAAAAAAGCGTTTGGGTTCTCAGAAGAGCGGCCGCTAGTGGTAATGACTGGCGGAAGTCAAGGTGCAAAGCATATGAATGAGGCAATGCGGGAGATTTTGCCGGAAATGTTGAAGTTTACCAGCGTGGGGCTGGTGGCTGGTAGGGAACGCTATGAGGAAATGGTAGACCTTAAAAAATATGAAAACTGGGATAAGGCCAAGCTGGCGTCGGATTTTAGGATGTGGGCGTTCAACTCGACGATGGATGAGCTGATGGGGGCGGCAGATGTGGTGATTTCGCGGGCAGGAGCGACGACGATAGCCGAGCTGGCGGCGCTTGAAAAGGCGGTGATACTGGTGCCGTTTGAAAAGTTGCCGGGGAGCCATCAAGTGAAAAATGCGGAGAGATTAGTTGAGATGGGCGCAGTAATGATGATAGGCGATGAGCGGATGAGTGAGCAACCAGGAATGCTGCTCCAGGCGGCGCAGAAGCTGGTACGTAGTCCGAAACTCCGGAAAGAGTTAGCGGAAAAGTTACACGCGACATATCGGCCAGATGCGGCTAAGAAAATCGCGGAGATTTTGTTAGAAAAGGGTGCGGGTGATGTCAAGAAAAAATAAAGATAGTTTGCGCGTGGGGCGGACGATTGCCGGTGAGTGGGAACGGCAAGAGAGCGAATCAGAGCGGCTGATGGCGCGGAAAAAAGAGCGCAACAAGAAAATTGTAAAAGTGTTACTAGTGGTAGCAGTGTTGGGGGTGATAGCAACAATAGTGATAATAGAAGTAACGACTTGGGCTAACAACCGAGAAAAGATAGAAGCGGCGCGGACGGCGATTGTGCCGACAGTGGAAGTAATAGACGAGGCTGGTGCCGGGGTAACATCGCGGATGAAAGAATATATTGGCGTGATAGAAAAAGATTTTAGTGAGCTGGGATATACGGTGGATAGAGCGGTAGTGCCGGCGGGGAAAAGCCGGGAAGTGGATGTGTTCCTGAAAGGGTATGATTATTATATCAAGTTGAATATTGACCGAGGTACGGCGGTTTCGGCAGAGGACGCAAGTCGGATGATAAAATATCTGGGGGAGCATGATTTGAAACCGGAGTATGTAGATGTGCGGGTAAAAGGGAAGGGATATTATAAATAAAATCTTGACGTCGTAGCTGCCGTGCGGTATAATATTGGTATATCATCGGTTTATCCGTGAAACCTTAATCATAAGAACAAGGGACAATTTTCGGGGATTTCCCGTTACCTCAGTGTAAAAACTGAGGTGAATTTTTTATTGGAAAAAAGTGGGGAAAAAGGTATTGATTTTTTGATACGGCTTGTGGTAAAATGGTAGGGAATAGCCGTAACAGGTTGTGGCCGTGATGGTAGCATAAGTAAAAAAATAGGAGGTAAAAGGGAATGAGCGCACTGAGAAGCTCAATGAAGAATAAAATTTGGCGAAGTCGAGCGGTTTTTGTGGGAGCAACGACTGGCTTGGCGGCGCTGGTGCTTACGTGGGTGCTTTCTGGCGTAGTGACAACAGCGACAGATGCCTCGGCGGCAACACAACTTTCTATTGCTTTGACGCAAGCCATCGCCGTAAGAGTATTGGATAGCACTGCTACTTCAGAAATCAGCACATTGAGTTATAATATCTCTCCTTCTCCTGCTGGCTTTACCACCAGAAACTCTGCCGTAGTAGATGTAGCCACTTCCAATGAGACTGGTTATAGCCTATCTATGACATCAGACTATAGAATAGATGGTACTTCCTCTGATCCATCCTCTCCTAACTATTCTGCCACTAGTACTGCTGCTTATACTACCGCTCTTGTGCCATCTCCAGCTAGCGGTATTTCTGTCAACATCCCAACGAGCATCACTGCTACTAAGAACTACTGGAACTATGGTACTTCCTGGAATGAGGACCTAGAGGATGCCCTAAGCAATACTACCAACTACACTGGTGGCACTAGTGCTAACAAAGTCATCCCAGCCCATACTACTTCAGACACCATCAGAAGTGATGTTGATGTTCCTACTGATAGTTCCAAGACTACCATTAACATAGACGTCAATGCCAGTGAAGACATCCCTACTGGTACTTATAACAATAGACTAGTCTTTACTGCTACTGGTAATCCTATCCCAGCAGACTACACTCTAACTTATGATAAGAATACTACAGACACTGTATCAAATCTCCCATCCCCAGACACTTGGAGTGGCGTAGCTAGCTCCCACACCTTCACCATCCCAAGTACCACTACTATGGCCAGAGATGGTTACGGTTTTGTGGGCTGGTCCACTAGTGCCACAGAACGTCAAGGCTCTGGTTCTGGCCCAGACGGCCTTTATGTCGCAGGTGATACCTACACCGTCAACGCCACCAGCCAAGTCTACCCAGCCCATGATACTGGTGAGGCTACCCTCTATGCCATCTGGGAAGTAGCCTTTTCCTGCGTAGCTAACCAAATCTGCTATAATCCAAATGGTGCTGATGTAGTCGGCACGATGGAAAACCAAACTACCGTCTATATGACCTCGTCGACCACCGCCGGCGAAACTGACAGCACCGCCCTCTCTGGCAGCACTACCGAGTTTACCCTTTACTCACCTAACTTCTCTAGGACTGGCTACGGCTTTGCCGGCTGGAACACTAAGTCTGATGGCTCTGG